>JAGANX010000051.1 GCA_017623975.1 Clostridia bacterium | reverse complement strand
TTGCAATTTGATACGCAACAAAGAGAAGTGGCTCGCAACCTGTTGCGAATCCACTGCGCATGCAAGGTCAAATCGACAGCGAGCCTGCTCACGGGAGATAGACCGAAGCACAAACCGAAGGTTTGCTACGCGAAGCGTATTAAATTGTGATTTATTGCAATTTGATACGCAACAAAGAGAAGTGGCTCGCAACCTGTTGCGAATCCACTGCGCATGCAAGGTCAAATCGACAGTGAGCCTGCTCACGGGAGATAGACCGAAGCACAAACCGAAGGTTTGCTACGCGAAGCGTATTAAATTGTGATACTGTAATAGTATATCACAATGCAATTAGAAATTCAAGATAAATATTAAAAGAAACATCTTTTTAAGAAAATAAACCTTCTCCGTGTGGGAGAAGGCTTATTTTTATGTGAATCAAATTGTTTCCGGCAGTGCATATTTTTTGGAGTAATTTATGTATAGCGCTTGATATTCACCGTGGTCCGCTTTCATTTCGCGCACGGATTGATGGAGATTTAAATTGTCATTTGATGTGTCAATAATACAAGCAGCTATGTTTGAGCAGTGGTCTGCTGTTCTTTCAAGATTTGTTAAAATGTCTGACCAAACAAAGCCGGCAGCAATAGAGCATCGACCCTCTTGCAAACGGTAAATGTGTCTTGCACGGAGGTGTTCCTTTAAGTCATCAACAACCTCTTCAAGAGGTTCAATTCTGCGTGCAGTTTCTAAATCCTTTTCGGTAAAGGCTTTAAGTGCCAAGGAAAGAATTTCACTAACGCTATTTGTCAAAACATTTAGCTCTGCTTTTGCATCATCGGAAAATTCAAGACCCTTGTCAAGTAGCTCCTCCGCAGATTCAACAATGTTAACGGAATGGTCGGAAATTCTTTCAAAGTCACCAATTAAGCGCAAAAGCATAGATGCCTCGTCACTGGCTTTATCACCGATTTGGTGGCTGCTGAGCTTAACCAAGTATGTTCCGATAACGTCTTCATAATGGTCTGTTTTATCTTCCGCTTTTCTTATTAAATCAGCCTTTCCCTTGTCGTAAGAGTTAAGAACGGAAAAGCTAAGAGCATAAGCATCAATAGCGTCCTTTGCCATTGTAACGGTTGCATCGTGGCAAACACCGAGAGCAACCACAGGAGTGTTAAGAAGTCTTTCATCAAGCTGCGGTTCTTCTTCCTCAACCATATCATCTTTAATAAGCTTGTAAGCAATTTTTTCAAGTAATGATGAGGCAGGAAGCAGAACGGCTGTGCAAACAACATTAAAAATTGTATGCAGAATAGCAATTTGAAACCCGTTTGTGCTTTTGCCAAAGAACAGGTCAATAGCGGGTATAAGCTGTATAATGTAGAATACGATAAGCATTATACAAGTACCGAAAATGTTAAAGAATAAATGTACAATAGCAGTTCTTTTACCGTTTTTGTTAGCACCGGCAGAGGAAAGCAAGGCTGTTACACAAGTACCGATGTTTTGACCCATAATAATAGGCATTGCTGCACCGTTTGAAATAGCACCTGTTGTTGAAAGGGCTTGCAAAATACCAACGGAGGCAGAGCTTGACTGGATAATAGCAGTTAAAACCGCGCCTGCCAAAACCGCAAGAATAGGACCAAAGAAACCAAGAGTATCACCTGTAAAGAATGTGAACAGGTTGGTAAATGCGGGAACGTCTTTAAGTCCTGAAACTGCATCTGACATAGCACTCATACCAAACATAAGTGTGGTAAAGCCTAAGAAAATTGTACCAACATCCTTCTTTTTGCTTGACTTACAAGCCATATACATAATAAGACCGATAAGAGCAAGAATAGGTGTGAATGAGTCAGGCTTGAATATTTTTATGAACCAAGCATCCCCCTCAATGCCGCTTAAACTGATAATCCATGCGGTAACCGTTGTACCAACATTGGCACCCATAATAACATTGATGGCTTGTTTCAAGCTCATCAATCCCGAGTTTACAAAGCCGACAACCATAACGGTAGTCGCAGATGAGCTTTGTATAACAGCAGTAACTCCTAATCCCGTTAAAAAACCTGCTGCTTTATTTGAAGTAATTTTGGCAAGCAAGGACTGTAATTTTCCACCTGCCGCACGTTCAAGGGCTTGTCCCATAATGTTCATACCAAACATAAAAAGACAAAGACCGCCAACTAATGCAAGGATGTTAAAAAAATCCATAAACAATCTCCTTCTTTAAAAAGTTATACTAATTATAGGAGATTAGAGAAAAAATAGATATCACTCACCAGTAAATCAAATGTAAAAAATATGTAAAAAGGGCTCGAAATGAGCCCTTTTAAGTTATTGCATAAAAGTAACGGTAACGGTTGTCCCTTCCCCAAGCTGACTTTCGATGTTAAGGCTTGCACCGTAAAGCGCACAAATGTGCTTAACAATAGCAAGACCGAGACCTGTGCCGCCTGTCTTTTTTGAATGTGATTTGTCAACACGGTAAAAGCGTTGGCACAAAAGAGGAATGTGCTTTTCTTCAATACCGATGCCCGTGTCGCTTACTGAGAGGGTAACACCGCTTTCATTTTTTACAATTTTTACATTAACGCTACCGTTTTCCTTATTATAGCTTACAGCATTTGAGCAAAGGTTTTGAGCAAGCTCGTAAATCTTTTTAGGGTCAGCTAAAACAGTACCGTCGCCTTCTAAGGAGAATGAAAGATTTTTTTCTTGCATTTTAACCTTTAATTCTTCAAAAACCTCATTAAAAGTAGATTTAAGGTCAACGCTTGTTGTTATTAGGGTGCTATCAACCTCACCGCTTTCTAATTTACTAAGTTTAAGCATATCTGAAATAAGAGAGCTTAAACGCAAGCTTTCTTTATGTATGCGCTCAACCTTTTTAGCTGAGCCTTCCGCCAAGGCCTCGTCAGCCAATAAAAGCTCAGAAAGCCCCTGCATAACAGTAATCGGCGTTTTTAATTCGTGGGAAGCATTTGCGAAAAACTCGCTTTTTTGTTTTTCGATGGCTTTTTCCTTTGTTATGTCGGTAATAATTATGATGGAAGAGATTTTAAGGTCATCCTTTGCCACTTCATGTATAACAATGGACAAATGAAGGTTGTTATACATATGCTCAAAGGAATGGTCCTCGAACAAGTGTGCAGATATTTTGCTATATATTTCTGTTTTGCCGGTTAAAAGGAACAAGTCCTTTCCCACAACGTTCTCTGTGCACCTGAATATAGTTGCGGCGCTTTTATTCAGAAAAACGATTTCCCGTTTATCGTTTACAGCTACAATACCTTGGGAAATATTTTCAAGAACCTTGTTTAGCTTGCGCCCTTGCCGTTCCATTTCCACAATGTAATTATGAGTGCTTTCGTTAAGCTCGTTAATTTCACACAAAACCGAATATAATTCCGGCTCGCTTTGGTCTGTTATTATAGGGACATATTCGCCGCGATTTACGCTCTTTAAGCTCTTTCCCACATTTGTAATTTTTTCGGAAACATTTACAGAAATAAAATGCGAAAAGATAATAGACAGAACAAGTGCAACTATTAAAACTATAATAAATAACGGTATGGTCACATAAATAAACGCAGAAATTTCGCTGCTCCGTATGGCTAAACGCAAAACAACAACTTCGCCGTCTGATAAGGTTACCTTCATTGCGTAATATGTCATTTCACAGCCGAAGGTTTCGGAATATCTTTTAACAGTAGTTGGATTGCCGCTTAACGCATGGTGAAATTCCTCGCGGTCAGTATGGTTTTCAAGCTCGGCGCGGGTATCGCTTTCCAAAAGAACATTTCCGTCAGTATCAAGGATGGTTATACGAAATTTGTCGTTGCCCTCATAAATTTTAAACTTATCAAATTGGTCCTTGCGTTCAAGCATAAGAGCAACAATTTTTGTTTCCTCCACAAGTCTTTCAACCATAACCTTTTCTGCATTCGTGCTCATGGTGATAAAGCCGAATATAAACATGATTAGTATGGATGCCAAGATTACAGAGAAAAACCTTAAAAATATTTTCCTTTTCATTTGATTTCAAAGCGGTAGCCAATGCTACGTACGGTTACAATGCTTCCCTTACCGTTTGCTGCTTTGATTTTTTCCCGTAAGGAAGCAATGTGCATGTCAATGGTTCTTGTTTCTCCTATGTAGCTCTCTCCCCAAACCTCACGGAACAGGGTTTCACGCTCAACGGTAACACCCGCGCGACTAAGCAAAAGCTTCAAAAGGTTAAACTCCTTCAAGGTTAAGCCAAGGTCAACATCGTTATAATATATCTTATACACATTGTTATCAATGGAAAAACCATCAACCTTGGAAACGAACAGGTTAGAACGGCGCAGATTAGTTTTCACCCTTGCAATTAATTCAAGCACGGAAAAGGGCTTTGCCATATAATCGTCAGCACCGCGGTTAAGTCCTTTTACAAAGCTGATTTCGTCACTTTTCGCACTGACTATAATTACGGGTATTCTTTCGTCAATCTCACGAATTTTGGAAAGAATAGTGTATCCGTCCATGTCAGGCAGCATAATATCCAAAATTACAATGCTTGGCCGCTTATTGTTAAATTCTGTTAAGAAGGATGTGCCGTTGTCAAACATTACAGTTTCAAAGGAGCTCTCAAAAGCACCCTCGTAAACCTCGCGCACTCCCTCATCGTCCTCGACAATATAAATTAATGGTTTCATAAATACTCCGAATTATGTATTGTTGATTTAAGTATAACATAATATCAGCTATAAATCAATGATTACAGTGTCAAGTCTTTGTAAAAAAACTTGACAGCACAGCCAATTTGTGCTATACTTACGAAAAAATATTCTGCCACCGGGTAGCTTGTGTATTCATTAGGTCATTGAAGGTACACATACCTCGGTGCTTTTTGTTTGATAGGAGAAAAATGAAAAATCCCTTTAAAGATTTAAATAAATTTGAGCTTTCTTTATGGTTAGTATCCCTTGCTGTTGTAACGCTATCCTTCCTTATACCGAGAAATAAGGATTATTTAACCCTTATAGCATCGCTAATAGGAGTAACAGCACTGATTTTTGTAGCAAAGGGGTATGTGCTTGGGCAAATACTGACGGTGGTATTTGCACTGTTTTACGGCTTTGTTTCCTTACATTTAAGATATTACGGAGAGATGATAACATACCTTGGCATGTCAGCTCCTATGGCAATTTTAGCCGCTGTGGAATGGATTAGACATCCGTATAAGAATACAAAGGTAGTGCAAATTCATAAAATAACTAAAAAACAAGCTATATTGCTGGCGATACTTACCGTGATTGTAACCGTTGTTTTCTATTTTGTATTAGATGCGCTTAATACAGCAAATCTCATTTTTAGTACAATATCCGTTGCCACATCGTTTATAGCATCGTTTTTGACCTATTTAAAAAGTCCGTATTACGCAATTGGTTATTCCCTAAACGATATTGTTTTAATTATACTTTGGGTTTTAGCATCAGTGCAAAACGCTGCCTATATTCCTATGGTTATTTGCTTTGTTATGTTTTTAGCAAATGATATTTACGGCTTTGTTAATTGGTGCAAAATGGCTAATAAGCAAAGAAATATTTAAATATGTAAATGTTTGCATTTGATAATATGATGCGAAAAAACAAAGGAACAGACGAAAAATCTGTTCCTTATTTTTATGTCTCTTAGATTGAATTAGCAGCCAATAGAATTAACTATTTCGTAATTCTTTACAAAGTAGTCATGTCTTTCCTTGCAAAGCGCCTTCATTTCTTCTATTTGCTCAGGTGTGAATTTGTCAAGGTCACCATCCTTTAACTTACCCTTATACATTCTATCAACGATAAGAGCCCAACGGATATCGGTTGTAACAATTTCGTCGTGTCTTGAACAAATAACAAGGTCGCTTTTGCCTTCAAGCAAGGCTTCAACAGCTTTGTAGCCACACTTTGAAGCGAAGCTTCTGTCTGCCAATGTTGGAATACCGCCACGAACAATATGTGCAGGACGGATAAATCTTGATTCAATACCGGTCTTTTCTTCAATTTCCTTTGTAAGAGCTTCAGCGTATGGAGCACCCATACCCTCAGCAACGATAACAACAAAGCTACGTTGACCAAGCTCTCTCATTTTCTTCATTTTTGCAAACATTCTCTCTTTGTCAAAAGGCATTTCTTGAAGAACAACGCCAATAGCATTCAAGGCTATACCTGTTTCAAGTGCAATGTAACCTGCATTTCTACCCATAACCTCGATTACGCAGCAGCGTGCGTGGGATTCTGATGTATCCCTCAAAGCATCACCAAGAGAAAGAACGGTGTTCATAGCGGTGTCAAAGCCAACAGTTGTGTCGGTTGCAGTAATATCGTTATCAATCGTACCTGAAACACCAATGCAAGGGATACCTCTGATTGATAAGTCGGTAGCACCGCGGAAGGTACCGTCGCCGCCGATGGCAATAATACCGTCAATGTTGTGCCTTTTACAGGTAGCGATAGCCTTTTGCATGCCCTGTTCTGTTTTGAACTCATCACAGCGGTCAGAATAAAGCATTGTGCCACCCTTAGAAATAATATCGGTAACATCAAGTGCGGTTAATTTTCTTGTTCTGTCATTAATAAGACCTGAGTAGCCACCAAGAATACCTATTACCTCAACGCCCTTCTCAATAGCTGCACAGGTAACACTTTTTATAACTGCGTTCATACCCGGGGCATCGCCACCGGATGTCAAAACACCGATTTTTTTAAACTTCTTTTCCATAATATACCTCAAAAATTACTAAAAAATACTATAAAATTCTTTGAGTATTCTAACACAATATAAATATAAAATCAATAGTTTATTAAAATTTTTTCAAGAGCCATACATAATAGCTGCTTTGTCGCTTCATGTCTTATTTCGTCTCTTGATAAGGTTGGGTCGATTTTAAGAAGGTGTCCTTCAACCTTATCCTTATATGCTATTCCAACATAAACTGTACCGACAGGCTTTTCAGGGGTGCCACCGCCGGGACCTGCAATGCCCGTTGTGCTAATGCCAATGTCGGTTTTTAATAGCCTTTTAACTCCCATTGCCATTTGGCATGCAGTATCATGGCTGACAGCACCAAATGTATTAAGTGTTTCAGCTTTTACACCCAAAACATTTTCCTTTACCGAGTTATCATAAGAAACAACGCCGCCATAAAAAACAGCGGAAGCACCGCTAATATCAGTGAGTGATTTTGCAATAAGTCCACCGGTGCAGGACTCTGCTGTGGCAATAGTTAGCTTTTTCTCATTCAAAGCACTTACTATATTTTTACAAATTTCAATCATAAATTCATCTCCTTTTTTAAATTTTACCATAAAGAACAAAAATATGCAATAATCAAATTTTTTGAATATTTGAACCTTTGTGTGGGAAAGATAAAAAGAAAACGGAGGAAAAAAGATGAAGGTTGTATTTACGGTTATACTGAGTGCGGTGGTGTTTTTCGTGTTGTTCCAGGTAATACCGACAAATGAAGAATTTCAAATATATGATTCAACAGTAAGACTGCACATTTTGGCAAATTCAGACAGCGAAGATGACCAAAAGCTGAAACTGCAAGTAAGAGACGCTATTCTTGATACAATAATAGACTTTGAGTCAAAGGACAAGAGTGAAGCAATAAAAAACATAGAAGAAAACGAAGAACAGCTTAAAGAAATCGCAAAAACAGTCATAAAAAACAATGGCTATGATTATGATGTAAAAATAGAAATAGGTAAAGAGCTATACCCTACAAAGCATTATGAGGATTTTGCGCTACCGGCAGGGGAGTATACATCAGTCAGGGTGGTGATAGGAGAAGGGCAGGGGCGGAATTGGTGGTGCGTGCTATATCCACCCCTTTGCACTAATTCTGCAATAAAATATGACGAGGATGCTTGTATTCAAGCAGGACTGTCAAAGGATCAATATGACTTAATAACCTCAAACGAAAGCGGAAAATACAAGGTTAAATTCAGATTTCTTGAAATAGCCTCGGAAGTGTTCGGATTTGAGTATTAATAAATTGCTCTCTGAAAAAGGGAGCAATTTTGAATTTGGACTTGCAAAAGCTCCCCAAAAGTAGTAAAATAGTAAAAAAGGATAGGGGGAGTGTTTATGTTTGGTTATATTAAGCCCTGTGTTGATGAATTAAAGGTTAAGGATTTTGAGCTTTATAAGGCTACGTACTGCGGTCTTTGCAGGACTATGGGTAAATGCACGGGATGTGTTTCCAAAATGACTCTTAGCTATGACTTTGTGTTTTTCGCTTTGGTACGTATGGCACTGATAAAAGCAAAGGGTGATGTCAAAAGGCGGCGTTGCGCATTGCACCCCTTTAAGAAACGACCAATGCTGGAAATCAATCCTACACTGGAATATACAGCAAAGGCAAGCGTGCTTTTAACAAAAATCAAGTTGAAGGATAATGTAAATGATACCCGTGGCTTTTCACGGTTTTTGGCAAAAATAGCGGGGGTAGTGTCCGTATTTTTCAAAAAAACAGATAAAAATCTGATTCCGTTGAAGGAAAAAATTCAAGGCTGCTTTGATGAGCTTTTGGCTCTTGAAAGGGAAGGCTGCGACTCTATCGATATGGTAGCAAACACCTCGGGCGAGCTAATAGGACACGTTGCTTCATTTGGATTGGACGAAGCAGAGGCAAAAATTGCATACGAAATCGGATTTCATCTTGGAAAATGGGTGTATGTAATAGATGCCTGCGATGACCTTGAAAGGGATGTGAAAAAAGGCTCTTACAATGTTCTGAAATATACCTTTGGCAATGAATTAAAAGACACAGATAGGGCTCTTTTGAAAAATGCTATGCTTTTGGAGCTTGATAGCATGAGTAAGTCTGTGGAGCTTATTGACTTTTCAAGCCATAGGGACGTGGAGGCTATTGTTAAGAATGTCGTATATGAGGGCTTGGTTCAAGAAACCGACCGTGTTTTGAACAAGAAAAGCAATAAGAAAAAAGCAAGGTAAAGTAATTTTGAAAAAGCAAATAATTGGAAAATTTTCAGCTACAATTCACACAATAGTCTTTACTTTTGGCGTGCTGTGTGATATAATTAATAAAATAACCGATTTTTGGAGGCATTTTAATGAAAAGTCCATACGAAATCCTTGGTGTTTCACCTAACGCCACAAATGAAGAAGTTAAAAGGGCGTATAAGGAATTAGCAAAGAAATACCATCCTGATAATTATGTTGACAGTCCTTTGGCTGATATGGCTGAGGAAAAGATGAAAGAGGTTAATGAGGCGTATGATGAAATTCTGCGTCAAAGAACCTCAAATAAAAAAAGCGCAAATTCAAACACAGGTGCCGGCAGTAGCGGCTCAAACGGATATTATGCATATGATGGCATAAGGGCAGCTATAAATTCGGGAGATTACAGAACTGCTGAGAGCATGCTTAATAATATTCCTCAAACAAGCCGTGGCGCTGAATGGTTCTTTTTGAAGGGTTGTATTCTTGTTCAAAGAGGATATTATTTTGATGCTACCCGTTACATTGATAGGGCGTGTGAGCTTGACCCGAACAATAGGGAATATTCCATGCTTCGCGATAATCTCCGCGTTCAATCTCAATCCTACGGTAACCCAAATTCAAGACCTGCAAACGGTGGCTGCAATATGTGTGATATTTGCTCCATGCTCATTTGTCTTGACTGCTTGTGCAGATGATTTTATCCAAAAGCTTGTGTGAAAAATGAGAAAAACTAAGTATATTACGTTTTGTGCATTGATGGCTGCACTCAGCGTGGTCATGCTTTTGCTTGGTGCGCTGCTTAACATTTTAGATTTAACAGCGGTGATTATAGCATCTGTATTTTTGATGATAGCACGTGAAGAAATCGGATATAAATCAATTGCAATTTATCTTGTAACCGTTGTCATTTCCATAATAATTCCAATGACCTTTGTTACTGCAATTGAATATGCCATTATTGCGGTTTATCCGATTTTTAAGCCCTTGCTTGATAAACAGAAGCTTGCTTTAAAGTGGGTCTTAAAAATAGTGTATATTTTACTCGCCTCGGCAGGTATCTTTTTGGTATCTCGCTTCTTAGTGGCAGAAGCGCCGCTTTATATGGATATACTGTTGGCTGTTGGATGCGTGCTTGTATTCTTTTTGTATGATATACTGCTGTTCCGCTTTTCTATGTATTACGGCTTTACACTCAGGCGTAAGTTAAGATTAGACCGGTTCTTTAATCAAAATTAACTAAAACCGCAACTGTTTTTGTTGCGGTTTTGTTTATTTATACAATTATATAACAAAAAAGTTGACAAATATATATAATATAAGTTAAAATAGGAGTATAATTATATTTAACTAAGGAAGTAGAAATATGTTTAGAAGTATGACTGCCTTTGGCAGAGCTCGGGAAACAGTAGGGGGCAAGGACATAACTGCGGAAATCAAGTCCGTTAATAACAGGTATTTTGATTGCACAGTTAAAATTTCAAGGCTATACAGCTTTTTGGAGGATAAAATCAAGCAGTACCTTAGCTCAAAGGGAATTTCGAGGGGTAAGGTTGAGGTTTTTGTTTCAATTGATTTACTTGAACAGGACGGAGTGGAGATTAATCTTGACACCGCCTATGCAAAATCATATATTGATGCGCTTTATAAGCTCCGCGATACATTTGATTTAAAGGATGACATTACAGTTTCAAGAGTAGCTGCTAACAAGGATATTTTCACAGTTAAAAAGCCTGAGGATGACATTGAAAAGGATTGGGCTGATATTAAGGCTGTTTTAGACAAGGCACTTGACACATTTATCGAAAGACGTGAAATTGAAGGCGAAAATCTTCACAAGAACATTGCGGAAAAAATTGAAAATATCAAGGCATTCTTGAAAGAAATTGAGAAAAATTCACAAAGCGATATTAACGGCTATGCTAAGAAGCTTGAAGACAGAATTGTGAAATTCTTGTCTGATAACTCTGTTCAAATAGATGAGCAAAGGATTCTTACAGAGGTTGCAATTTTTGCAGACAAGGTTGCAATAGATGAGGAGCTTGTAAGGCTACACAGTCACTTTGAAGCATTTGAGGATATCGTAAAAGCAAATGAGCCCGCAGGACGCAAGCTTGATTTCTTACTTCAAGAGATGAACCGTGAGACAAATACTATTGGCTCAAAGGCATCAAATTCCGATACTGCTCATCTCGTTGTTAATATTAAGAACGAGCTTGAAAAAATTAGAGAACAAATACAAAATATAGAGTAACCGTTATGAGATTTATAAATTTAGGCTTTAATAATATGATTCTTGATGAAAGGATAGTTGCTATCATTTCACCTGAATCTGCTCCTGCAAAAAGAACAGTTGCGGAAGCAAAGGAAAGCGGCAGGATAATTGATTGTACAGGCGGCAGGAAAACCAAGTGCGTAATAATTACCGATTCGGACCATGTTGTTTTGTCTGCATTATCTGCCGAAGCATTGAGCACACGTTTGAACGGTGAAGACAGTATAGAGGAAAGGTGAGGATAGAAAATGAAAAAGGGTCTTTTATTTATCGTTTCAGGCCCCGCAGGTGGCGGCAAGGGTACGGTTGTTAAAAAGCTGATTGAAAAGCACAGCAATGTAAAATTATCTATTTCCATGACAACAAGAGAGCCACGCAGTATAGAAACCCCTAATGTAGATTACTATTTTGTGTCTATGGAGGATTTTAAGGAAAAAATAGAAAAGGGCGAAATGCTTGAATATGCGGAATATAACGGTAACTATTACGGTACTCCTAAGGCGAAGGTAATTGAATGCCTTGAAAACGGTAATGACGTTATACTTGAAATAGAGGTTGAGGGTGCTATGCAAATAAAAGAAGCGTTCCCCGAGGCTATTGCAATTATGTTAACTCCGCCTAATAAAGATGTGCTTGAAGCACGTTTGAGAGGCAGAGGAACAGAAACAGAGGAAAATATATTATAGAGGCTTGCAAAGGCAAAGCTTGAAATAAAATATTTACCTAAATATGATTATTCCGTAGTTAACGAGGATAATGGAGTTGAAAGGTGTGCGGATCTTATCTATTCCATTATGGAGGCGGAGCACAGCAAAACAGTACATACAAAATCAATAATGGCAAAATTTGAATAATATTAAGGAGAATAAATAAAATGCTTTACCCATCAATTCAAGAATTATTAACAGCAACAGCAAAGGACGGACAGGAAAAGCTTAACAAGTATTCCGCAGTTATGGCGGCAGCAAAGTGCGCGCGTATCATAACAAACGAATATATTGAAGAACGCCACATTGCAGAAAAGAAGGTTGCTAACAAGGAAACAGAAAAGGACATCAGCTCCCTTATCAACAAGAGTTATAGGGATGAAAAGGCGGTTAAAAATGCCCTTCGTGAAATAAAAGAAGGTAAGTTTGAGATTTATCTTCCAAATGAGGAGGGCTATGACGAGGCAGTAGTTGAGGTTGTTGACTATGTTGAGCCTAAGGAAGAATTCAGACCCTACAAATTAGTTGTGTTTGATAAGCAGGATGAAAGCAATGAAGAAGATGAAAGGGTTGAAGCGGAAGAAGCTGAAACTGATGAAAATTATGAATTCTTTGACAGCGAAGATTTAATGGGCGCTGAGGAAGTATTTACAAATGAAGAGGGTTACTCAGTAGCGGAATTTGATGACGAAAAATAATTAAAGGCTTGAATGGAGGATGTGGTATGTGCAAAGATTATATTAGCGTATATATACTTGATGTACCATACCACGCTGACGTTGAATATACGTATTTTGTCCCACTCGAAATAAGAGAAAGCATTGAAAAAGGCACAGCGGTTGTTGTGCCGTTTGGCGCATCAAACCGAAAGAAAACCGCTGTGGTTGTTGATGCAAATGCCAAGGAGGTTGCTTTTGCAAAGCCTGTTGTTTCTTGCTTGTCGTCTTATTTTTCTCTTAGTGAGGAGATGATAGAGCTGTGTATGTTTATGAAAAAACAGACGCTTTGCACCTTTGGCGAGGCGGTAAAATGCGTTATCCCTTCTGCTTTAATTACGAAAACAAGGGAAGTCTTTTGCGCGAATGAAAATGCGCAGGATGACTCTTTAATTTTTCAATTTATCAAAAACAATCCAAATGTGGATTTAAAAAAGTTAGAGAGTAGGTTTGTTGATTTTCAAAAGGATATTAAGCGTCTTTTGAAAATCGGCGCGATTGTAAAAGATACTTGCGTTTTGGAAAGCGATAAAAGCAAGTATGAAACTCTTGTGTCCTTGGCGGTTGATAAGGAAGAAGCTATTGAAATAGCAGACGGAAACGGTCCTGTTAAGCTTCGCGGTAAAAAGCAAGGGGAAATATTAAGGGTCCTTTGCGAATACGGTGAGCTTCCCGATAAAGAAGTTTACGATATGACGTCAAGCCTTAAAAGCACACTTGACGGGCTTTTGAAAAAAGGGCTTGTTAACACAAGAAAAATAGAAGTAATAAGAAATGCATACTCCTTTAAGCAGGGTGAAAAAGAGCCTGTTATATTAAGTGAGGAGCAGCAAAGCGCTTATGAAACTTTAAAAAGACTGTTTGAGGATAAGGAGCCAAGGGCGGCTCTTTTGTACGGTGTTACAGGAAGCGGTAAAACAAGTGTTATCAAGCGGATGATTGATGAAGCTGTTGATAACGGTAAAGGGGTTATCGTTTTGGTGCCTGAAATTTCTTTGACGCCGCAAACAGTTGAAACCTTTTGCGGTTATTACGGAAACAGAGTTGCAGTTATACATTCTAATTTGTCAAGCGGAGAAAGATTTGATACCTATAAAAGAATATTTGACGGACGAGCTGATATTGTTATAGGTACCCGTTCCGCTATTTTTGCCCCTGTTAAAAACTTAGGTATGATAGTTATTGATGAGGAGCAGGAGCATACATATAAATCCGATACGAATCCTAAATATTTGGCACACGATATAGCGCGTTTTAGGTGCGCTAAGTCGGGCGCACTTATGCTTCTTGCATCTGCTACACCCTCCCTAAACTCTTATTATAAGGCGATGGGTGGAGCCTATACCCTTGTTAAGCTGACTAAGCGGTATGGAAATGCGGTTTTACCCGATGTTATAATAACCGATATGCGTAACGAAAGGGTGCGGGGCAATATGGGTGCGTTTGGTACAAAGCTTGCAGAATATTTGGGCAGGACGGTTGATGACGGCAAGCAGTCTATTCTTTTCTTGAATAGGCGCGGCTTTCATTCCTCTGTTACTTGTCAAAAATGCGGCAAAGCCTTGGAGTGTCCTAACTGCTCTGTTGCGCTAACATACCATTCATACAGGAAAATTGATGAGGAGTTAGACAGAGAAAACGCACAAGGGATAATGGAAAAAAGCGGTGTTTTGAAATGCCACTACTGTGGCTACCGTGCTAAGCTGCCAAATAAATGCGATTGCGGAGAGAGCCACTTTGATTTCGTTGGCTTTGGAACACAGAAAACCGAGCAGGATTTGGAGGTGCTTTTTCCCGGCATTAAAACTTTGCGCTTGGATGCGGATACTACTACATCAAAGCTTTCATATGAACAAATTTTGGGTAGCTTTCGAAACAAGGAAGCAGATGTGTTAATAGGAACGCAAATGGTAACGAAGGGGCACAATTTTCCCCTTGTTACCTTGGTTGGCGTTATTATGGCAGATACCATGCTTTATACAAGTGACTACCGCGCAAGCGAGAGGACGTTTTCAATGTTAACCCAGGTAATAGGTAGGGCAGGCAGGGCAAAGGATAAGGGAATTGCTATAATACAAACAAACTCTCCTAATGACCAAACTATTAACTTAGCATCAAAGCAAGATTACGATGCTTTTTATCAAAACGAAATCCAAATAAGGAAGGCGTACGAATTTCCACCGTTTTGCGATATTGTTTTATTGACAATGTCCTCTGTAAATGAAACCAGCTTATCTCAGTGGTCGGATAAATTAGTAAAGCAGCTTGAAACGGAATTTAAGGCGGTAAATATGCCTGTCAAGGCATACGGACCCTTTGATGCGCCAATATACAAGTCTAACGGAAGATACAGAAAGAGAATAATTGTAAAATGCAGGCTTAATAACAAGCTGCGTGAGGTATTCTCTAAAATATATATTTTTTACACGAAATCAAACGACAAAAACCACTTGTCAATTGATTTTAATCCATCTAACATTTGAGGGGGATAAAATGGCACTTTTAAAAATTGTAAAAGAAAGCGATGATTTGGAATTTTTGAGAAGAAAGAGTGCTCCTGTGAAGGAGATAACTCCAAGAATTACCACGTTGCTTGATGACATGATAGAAACAATGAGGGCGGCAAACGGCTGTGGCTTAGCAGCGGTGCAGGTTGGCGTTTTGCGCAGAGTAGTAGTTATTGAAACTGAGGATGGCTTGTTTGAGCTTATAAACCCTGTGATAACCAAAAAGTCAGGAGAGCAGGAGGGGGCAGAGGGTTGCCTTTCTTTACCCGGAAAATGGGGTCTTACCAAGCGTCCTGCATGCGTAACCGTGCGTGCCTTAGACAGAAACGGAGAAGAATTTGAGCTAACAGGGTACGATTTGCTTGCAAAGGCAATTTGCCATGAGGTTGACCACTTAGACGGTATTATTTATACCGATAAGGCGATTAGAATGTTAAGACCCGAAGAGCTTGAAATGGACGAAGACTAATTATGAGAATATTATTTATGGGAACGCCTGAGTTCGCAAAGGAAAGCTTACGGGCGATATATGAAAGCGGCGAAGAAATAGTAGGCGTTGTTACAACACAGGACAAGCCTAAGGGCAGAGGAATGGTTTTAACACCCAGTGATGTTAAAAAATACGCCTGTGAGGTCGGTCTGCCTGTATATCAGCCACTTACCTTGAAGGACGGAGCCTTTTTAGATACCTTAAAGGAGCTAAATCCCGAGCTGATTATAGTAGTGGCATACGGTAAAATTTTACCAAAGTATGTGCTTGATTTTCCCAAATACGGGTGCATAAACGCCCACGCGTCGATTTTGCCTAAATACAGAGGTGCTGCACCAATACAAAGGGCAATTATAGACGGGGACCTTGAAACAGGTGTCAGCGTTATGAAGATGGACGTGGGGCTTGACACAGGTGATGTTATGCTTATAGAAAAAGTGTCTATTTTAGAAAATGACAACTTTGAAGATGTTCACGACAAGCTTGTGGTGGCTGGTGCAAAAGGACTTTTAAAGGCAATTGAGCTTTTTAAAAAGGGAGAAGAAGCATTTACCCCACAGGGAGAAGAATTCACCTATGCAGACAAAATCACAAAGAGTGACTGCGTAATAGATTTTAATTGCTCCGTAAAGGATGTGCACAATAAAATAAGAGGGCTCAGTCCTATTCCATTGTCCTTTACCAAAACACCTGACGGAAAAATTTTGAAAATTACAAGAGCGCACATCTGCGATAAAGATATAAAGGGCGAAGCAGGTCAAGTTGTTTTGCTTGACGGTGGTATATATGTTAAGTGTCTTGACGGAGTAATAGTGCTTGACGAAGTAATTCCAGAGGGCAAGAGCAGGATGGGTGCTGCTGCATATATAAACGGCAGAAAAATATCCGTTGGAGATATGCTTAAATAGCTCAAAAGTGCAAAAGGAGGGAAAGAGTGTGGATAATCCAAGAAAGCTTGCTCAGCTATCACTTATAAAAAGTGAAATGCAGGATTGCTATACAAATATAGAAATAAATACTGTTTTATCCCGTGCTAAGCTTGAAAAAAGTGACGATGCTCTATATACCCGCCTATATCTTGGAGTGGTTGAAAAGAAGCTTTTACTTGACTATATAATAGGTCAGTATTCAAAAACTCCTATTGAAAAAATTGACGTTGAAGCATTATGTGCAATTCGCTTAGGTCTTTATCAGCTTTTATTTATGGACAAAATACCTGACCATTCTGCTGTTGACGAAAGCGTAGAGCTATCGCCAAAAAGATCGAAGGGCTTTGTAAATGCTATCTTGCGTAGCTTTTTGCGAAGCGACAAGAAAATAGATTATCCTACTGACGAGTGGAAAAGACTTTCCATAGAAAGCTCCATACCTGTGTCTGTAATTAACATTTTTAGGGAATCGTATGGGGATGAGATTGCTAAAAAAATAGTAACGTACAATGACCGCGAAAAAAGCCTTTCGTTGAGAATAAATACCCTTAAAGCAACAAAGGAAAAGTTGACTGCGCAGCTTGAAGAAGTGGGCTTTAATGTCACACAGTCATCTTTCGGTGACGGCATTATAAAATGCTCAGCCCCTATTAGCAAGATTAAAGCGTTAATTGACTCAGGGGAGGTTTTTGTACAGGACGAAAGCTCATATGCCTGTGCCTGCATTGTTGATGCGCAAAAAGGGGAAAGGATAGCAGACGTTTGTGCTTGCCCCGGGGGGAAAACCTTTTCTATGGCTATCGGTATGCAAAACCGAGGCGAAATTAAAGCCTACGATTTGCATAGAAGTAAGCTTAGCTTGATTGAAAAGGGTGCAAAAAGGCTTGGCATTAACATTATTTCAATTGCTGAGCAAAATGCAAAGGCGTTCTTGCCGGAAAATCAGGCTGCGTTTGATAGGGTTTTGTGCGATGTGCCTTGCTCAGGTCTTGGCGTTATCTTTAACAAGCCTGATATTAGATATAAGTCTATTGAGGCTATCAGCTCATTGCCAAGCATACAGTACGACATACTTAAAAATTGTTCTCAATATGTACGTGTAGGCGGTATTCTTGTATATTCTACCTGCACTCTTTGTAAGGAAGAAAATGAGAAAAACGTGTTAAGGTTTTTAGAAAGCAACGGTGACTTTGAGCCTATGGAATTTGAAGTGGGTAATATAAAATCTCAAAAGGGTATGTTTACCTTCTTCCCATACAAAACAGGAACCGATGGCTTTTTTGTAGCTAAATTGATAAGGAAAAAATAATGGAAAATAAAAAATACGATATACTTTCCCTTCCTCTATCCGAAATTGAAAGAATTGTTATAGAGCTTGGCGAGCCTAAGTTCCGCGCAAAGCAAATTTTCGGTTGGATGCTTAAAGGCATGTGGGGTGAGGAAATGCGCAATATTCCTCTGTCTTTACAAAAAAAACTGGATGACGTGTGTGAGTTTCGTTTGCCCAAGGTAAAAAGAAAGCTTGTTTCTAAAATTGACGGCACGGTTAAGTATCTTTTTGAATTAATTGACGGTGAGTACATAGAGTCTGTATTTATGCGATATGAACACGGAAATACTCTTTGCATTTCTTCACAGGTTGGCTGTCGTATGGGCTGTAAGTTTTGCGCTTCAACCTTGCTTGGCAGGGTGCGTGACCTGACTCCTTCTGAAATGCTTGGACAGATAATAGCCGCACAAAGGGATACAGGGGAGCGTGTATCAAATGTTGTTATGATGGGCATTGGCGAGCCGCTTGATAATTACGATAACACGGTTTCCTTTTTAAAATTGGTCAGCAGTGACGAGGGGCTGAATATTGGCTTACGCCACATTTCAGTATCAACCTGCGGTCTTGTACCCAAGATTGACCAAATGGCAAGCGAGGGGTTACCTATAACCCTGTCAGTATCGCTACACGCATATGATAACGAGGTAAGAAGCGGCATAATGCCGGTGAATAATAAATACCCGATTGAAGAGCTTTTAAGTGCGTGCAACAGATATTTTGTAAGGACAGGCAGAAGAATTTCCTTTGAATACACCTTAATTGCAGGGAAAAACGATACGGTTGAGGGTGCCGCCCGTTTAGCAAGTGTGCTGAAAAAATACGTTCACGGTACCTGCCACGTTAACTTAATTCCTTTGAATGAGGTGGAGGAAACAAGGCTTGAAACATCAAAAAACGTAAACGCTTTTAAAAATAAATTAGTTTCTCTTGGCATAAACGCAACAGTGCGTAGAAAATTAGGCTCTGACATAAACGCATCCTGCGGTCAGCTAAGAAGACAGGAAAAAGGAAAAAATTAAGAATGATTTGCACAGGAAACTCTGATATAGGAATGGTTCGTAACAACAACCAAGACACCTATATTTTAACTAAATATTCTGAAAAGACCTGCCTGTGTGTTGTTTGTGACGGCATGGGAGGGGCAAGAGGCGGCGAAACCGCATCAAAATTAGCCGCCGAAACATTTACAGAGATTGTAAGTGATTTTATAAAGCCTTTTGTTGGACAAAAAGAAAAAGGTTTTAGTGTAAACGATGTAAAAAAGACTATGAAAAAGGCGCTTATGCGCGCCAATGAAGCGGTGTATGAGCTGTCGGTTAGCGACCCACATCTTAGCGGAATGGGTACAACCTTGGTAGCCGCC
This sequence comes from Clostridia bacterium, assembly GCA_017623975.1. GTDB lineage: Bacteria > Bacillota > Clostridia > Oscillospirales > CAG-272 > RGIG2000. The sequence continues at coordinate 3,167 of JAGANX010000051.1, read as the reverse complement.
CTGGTAATAAATAACAGTGTATTTTGCTTAAATGTAGGGGACAGCAGAATGTATTTTATGAAGGGCAGTAAAATCAAGCAAATTACAAAGGACCACTCTTACGTTCAGCATTTGATTGATATGGGTAGAATCACGAAGGATGATTTAGAATACCAGCTAAACAAAAACATAATCACCCGTGCAGTAGGCACTGAAATAACGGTTGATCCCGATATTTATAAGTCCTCTGTTAGTGATGGCACATTTATATTGCTTTGTACAGACGGTCTTTCTAACTATGTAAATGACGAAACCATTTGCGATATTGTTTCAAATGATTTTGTATCAAGGAGCATAGATGAAATTGGGCTAAACATAAGAGCAAGAAAATTGATTGACACAGCAAATAACAATGGCGGTGGTGACAACATTACCGTTGCTATAATTAAAGTTTAAGGGGGAGCAGAGCGTTGGAAAACAAAAATGAAAAATACGAAAAGTATAAGGCTTACGAGGGACTTCTCCTTGATAAGCGCTATGTGCTTGAACATTTAATAGGTGTTGGAGGCATGGCAGTGGTATTCAGAGCTAAGGACTTGGTTTTGAATGATATGATTGTGGCTGTAAAAATGCTTAAAGAGGAGGTTGCCTGTGACGAGGTAGTAGTTAAGCGTTTTAAAAACGAAGGCAAGGCACAGTCAACTCTTGACCATCCCAATATAGTAAGGGTGTTTGATGTATCCGTTAAGGGAGAAGTCAAATATATGGTTATGGAGTATGTTTACGGTATAACATTGAAAAATTATTTGATAGGCAAAAAGGGACCGCTTTCATTTGATGAAATAATGAGCTACGGCACACAGGTGCTAAGCGCACTTTGCCAAGCCCACGAAAACCTAATTATACATAGAGATATTAAGCCTCAGAATATAATGGTTCTTAAAAACGGTCAAATTAAAATGATGGACTTCGGCATTGCCAAGCTTCCAAATACTGAAACAGTAACAGTAACCGATAAGGCAATCGGAACAGTTTACTATATGTCTCCTGAGCAGGCAAGAGGCAAGAAGGTAGATATAAGAACAGATATATATTCCTTTGGAGCTATGCTTTATGAGCTTTGCACGGGTAAAACACCGTTTAACGGTGATAGCCCTTGTGATATATTAGTTAAGCATATAACGGAAAAGCCTGTTCCACCACGTAGCATTAATGCAAATGTTCCTGTTGGCTTGGAGCAAATTATTCTTTGCGCTATGAGCAAGTCGCCTGATGACAGATTTGATACGGCGAAAGAGGTTTTGGTTCATATGAAGCAGCTGCAAAAGAATAAGAAAATCAAGTTTACAGACCTTCCCTCAAATGGATTTTTCTCTAATTTGATGGGTAGCATCAAGGGTATCTTTTCAAAGAAAAAGGATAATAAATGATTAAAGGAACAGTGTTAAAGGGAGTAGGCGGACTATATACGGTTCGCTTGGATGAGGAATATAACGGGCAGACCTCTGTACAGGTGCGTGGCAGAGGCTCCTTCCGCCACGAAAAGCTTGTGCTTTTGACTGGGGATAGGGTTGAGCTTGAAGCTCAAAGTGACGGTAGCTTTTTCTGCAAAAGGATATTAGACAGGAAAAACTCTTTAATAAGACCGCCACTTGCCAACCTTGATATAATATTTGTTGTTATTCCTTGCAAAAGGCCTATGCCTTCCTTTGAAATTATCGACAAGATGATTTCCATAGCGGAGTACAATAAGATTGAGCCGGTAATTATTATAACTAAGTCTGACCTTGATATTGGCTTTGCTAAGGATGTTGAACGAATATATAAGAACTGCGGCTTTGATGTAATTGTTACATCCTCTGAAAACGGAGAGGGCGTTTTGTGCGTGCGGGAATATTTGCAAAAAAGGACTCAAACAAGCTCTCCTATTTGCGCCTTTGCAGGTGCATCAGGCGCGGGCAAAAGCACCTTACTTAATGCAATTTTCCCTACCCTGTGTTTAGAAACAGGGGATTTAAGCCAAAAAATAGAACGGGGCAAAAACACAACAAGACATACTGAGCTGTTTTCCTTAGAGGAGCTTTTAGGTAAAGGCTGTCAAGGCTACTTGGCGGATACTCCCGGTTTTTCCTTGCTTGATTTTGAACGGTTTGATTTCTTTAATCTTGAAGATTTGTTTGACACGTTTAGAGAGTTTAAGGCTTCCGAGGGCAAATGCAAATATACAAAATGCTCACACACCAAAGAGGACGGGTGCGATGTTTTGTCCCGTGTGAAAAGCGGGGAAATTGAAAAAACACGCCACCAAAGCTACATTTCTCTTTATGAAATATTAAAGAAAAAGCCGACATGGAAAAAATAAGGTAACAATACAAAAGCATTTTCCATATTATGTAATAGGCGTAGTGCCGTTTTACTCTTATCGGGAGCTTTTATTATGAAAATTGTACTTATAAAATCGCCTAAATTATTAGCACCGATTTTACGCAAAATATTTAAGGTGAAAAAATAGAGAGAATCACCCAAAAAGGATTATACCTTTTTGGGTGATTTTTTGCTAATTTTTTTGGGGATTATCGCTAATTCCAATAAAATAATCTGAGGTGACATTATAAAATTCGCAGAGCTTAATTAAATCATCAATTTTCAATTCTGCTCTCCCATCTTCAATATGGCTATATCCTTGTTGCGATTTGTTGATGACCATACCCACTTCCTTTTGTGTTAAGTCTCTGTCTTCCCTTAAATTTCTCATTCGTATTCTGTAATGCATAAAAACTCCTTACAATTATTATTTCTGTAAAAAGTTTATCGTACTCAAAAAGTGAGTATTGACATTTACTCAAAGATTGAGTATAATGTATTTGGATAGTGTCGAAAAATGAAGAAACACTATCAAATAATTTGAAAGGAGATAGTTTATGGATAACAACAATGTAGTTCGCTTTCTTTTAACATTCTTTTTCGGTTGGTTAGGAAGTATCATTATTAACCACAGTTCATTGAAACCAAGCGGATATACTTCCAGAACATTGGCATACATTTTCTTGTCTGCTGTTACGCTTGGTATTTATGGATTAGTTGCAAGTATTTGCAACTTAACATTTGATCCAAGTAAAGAAAGAAACATTGGATACAAAAAGGCATTATAAAACTAAAAAGGATAGGCTCGCCTATCCTTTTTACTA
>JAGANX010000050.1 GCA_017623975.1 Clostridia bacterium | reverse complement strand
GGGTAAGCTTTTCTTTGGTGGACCAGCAGGGACTCGGCTCTTGAATTTTTCAAGGCATAAGTTCGTATCGTTTATCTGCGCCTTGAAAAATCCTTCGGTCACCGCTAAAAAACATTCACCGAATGTTTTTCTTAACGCTGGGTTCAGCCCCTGCAAATTGATATACGAGAAAAATAAAAAAGGTAGGCATAAAACCTACCTTCTTTATTTGGTGGACCAACAGGGACTCGAACCCCGGACCGACCGGTTATGAGCCGGTAGCTCTAACCAACTGAGCTATTGGTCCAAATAGTATTGACTTTCGTCACGCATTATATTTTACACATTTATCACTCGTTTGTCAATACCTTTTTTCAATTTTTAATAAAAATAATTTGTTAGCAATTATAAATTGACAACTAATTTAATTTATGATATGATTTAATTAAAAAGAACCTATAAGGAGTAAGACTATGAAAAAATTTTATATTGGTGCAGCTTATTATCCTGAATTGTGGGATAAAAGCGAGATTGACAAGGATATAGCAAAAATGAAGGAATTTGGCATGAACTGTATGCGAATCGGTGAATTTGCTTGGAGTTCAATGGAGCCAAACGAAGGGGAATATAATTTTGAATTCTTCAAATATGTGGTTGATAAGCTTTATGAGAATGGAATTTATACGGTAATGTGTACACCCTCATGTACACCGCCAAGATGGGTTTTCGATAAATATCCCGATGCTATGCGTGTTAAGTCAAAGGACTACATTGAATATCAGGAAAAGGTGCATGCAAGAGTGCACCCGTGTAAATCTCACGAGGGTATGAGAGAATTAAATGTAAAGATTGCCAAGGAAATGGCTAAGGCGTTTGGAAACCACCCTGGCATTATTGGTTGGCAAATTGACAATGAGGTACATCCTTATGACCACGGATGCTACTGCGAAAAATGCAAGCAGAATTTCAGAAAGCATTTGAACAAGAAATATAACGGTGACATCGTAGCGTTAAACAAAGCATGGGGTGCTTACCGCTGGTCGCTTGACTACAAAGCCTTTGATGAAATTGAGCCACCGGTATTACATGCTTGGGAAAACCCAAGCCTTGTAGTCGAGTGGGTTGAATTTAACGAGGAGCTTATTTGCTCTTATGTTCACGAGCAGGCTGATGCTTTAAGAGAATATACTGATGCGCCAATTGGTACCGACTTAATGGTTGATAACTATTTGAGCTACAACAAAATGAACAAAAGGCTTGATGTTGTACAACACAATCATTACCATACAACTGATAATCTCTATCGGTCCTTGTTCAATTATGACTTTTACCGTTCTTTGAAGGATAAACCATTCTGGGTAACAGAAACATTACTTGGTTGGAATGGTTCTATTGCTGCCTATAACGGATACCGTTCTAAGGATTATTGCTTTGTTAACTCGCTTTTGCCAATTGCCCACGGTGCGGAAATGAACTTGTATTGGCTATTCCGTTCTCATCCAAACGGACATGAGTTAGGCCACGGTGCGTTTTTGAATTCCAGCGGAAGACCTAATTCCTCATCCCATGGAGTTAAGCAAATAACCGATACTTTGACAAAAGCAGAGGACTTTTTGACAAAATCAAAAGCTAAGTCTAAAATTGCAATGACATATTGCTCAAATTCAGTGAAAATTTTCTTCTTTGCTCCTCTTGTTGCTGAATTTGACCATGATGTGAGAGCTAAATACATCGACCTATGTCATAACTATTTTAGGCACTATAACATTGACGTAATCGAAACCGATAAGGATTTAAGTGAATATGAGGTAATTGTATCTCCATTTATGCCAAACGCAGCACGTGACGGATTTGAAACAAGAATTGTCGAATGGATAAAGAACGGCGGCACTTGGATAGTTGGTCCGCATACCGATATAATGACAGAATGCGCTTCTAAATACACAGATAAGCCATATTCCTTCCTTGAAGACCTTTGCGGAGTATATACAAAGTATCAATTGCCAATTCAGGATGAAAAGATTACAGCTAAATGGAATGACGGTGGAGAAATTCAAATTTCAATGGGAACGGATGCGTACGAAATGGTCGATGCTGAAAGCTTGGCAACCTATGTAAGTGATGAGCTTGAAAATTTAACCGCTATTGCAAAGCGCAAGGTTGGCAAAGGTCAGGTTATTATTTTGGGTACAGCCATTGATAAGAATGCTATGCTTAAACTCGTTAATAAAACTCCAATCCTTGAAGCCTCAGTTAACATTGACTTGACCGAAAGAACAGGGGAAGAAAATGGAATTATAGCTGTTGAAATTGAGGGAAAAGACGGATACATTGTTCTTGATAAAGAGTATTATGACGTTCTTGGTGAAAAAGTAGTATCGGGCAAAATTGATATTAAGCCATATGGAGCATACATTCTGAGGGAGATCAAATGAAAACTTGCTATATAGCCTGTGCTCTTGATTGTAAAATAGATTTTACTTTAAGAAGCAGCGACCTTGTTATCGGTGCTGACAGAGGATATTTTACACTTGTAGAAAATGGCATAAAGCCAAATGTTGCAATAGGAGATTTTGACTCCTATACAGGTAAAATTGACTGCGAAAAAACAATTGTTTTTCCTGTGAAAAAGGATGATACAGATAGTGCTCTTGCTATAAATTATGCAGTTGAGCAGGGATATAAAAAAATAGTTGTTTTCGGTGCTATCGGCGGCGAGCTTGACCATACAATAGCCAACATTGCTTTGGCTGCCGACTTTGCAAATAAGAGTATAGATATTTCCTTTGTTGATGGGGAAAACGTGCTTTTTGCAATACACAATTCATCTGTCTGTTTTGATGAAAACGCAAAGGGTAGAATTTCTGTTTTCTCGTTTGGTGACAGAGCAGAGGGGGTATATGAAAAAGGACTGCTGTACACCCTTGACAATGAAGCTCTTTATAATATAAGACCTCTTGGTGTTAGCAACGAATTCATTGGAAAGAAAGCTACTGTTTCTGTCGGTAACGGAACACTTTTGATTTATACTTCAAGGGAAAATTACGAAAACCACTTGACAAGAGTGTAAAGTAGTGATATAATCACAACATCGTACAAATGAATATTCAGGGGTGCTGTAAGGCTGAGATGAACACTGTTCAAACCCTTTAACCTGATACGGATAATGCCGTCGGAGGGAGATATTATTCACCATACTTGGGATATATTTACCGCACGGATATCATTCTGTGCGGTAATATTTTATTTCAAGGAGGTTTCTTATGAGAGAAACAAAAAAGTTAAACGTTTACGCACTTTGTCAATGCGGTATCTTTATTGCTTTGGCAACAATTCTTTCGTTTTTGCCGGTAATCGAAATGCCAATGGGCGGCTCGGTTACCTTGGCAAGCATGCTACCGATACTTTTGATCGGCGTCAAATTTGGTTACAAATGGGGATTAGGCTCTGCAACCGTTTTTATGGTTATGCAGCTTCTTCAATCCCTGATAAAGGGTAATGTATTTGTATGGTGTACAACGGCTGGCGCAGTTATCATATGTGTGCTTTTTGATTACGTTGTGCCATTCACAATTTTAGGGCTTTCTGCTTTTGCCAAGCCAAGCGCAGGTAAGCCTATTAGCATACCCAAGGTACTTGTTACGTTTTCAGTGTTAATATTTGGCAGATTTTTATGTCATTTCATCACAGGTATGACAATTTGGGGTCAATGGGATGATGGTTTCTGGGGCGCGTTTATTTATTCGCTTTCATACAACGGTTCATATATGGGAATTGAGCTTGTGTTGACTGTTGTTGTTGCGGGTCTTTTGCTATCATCAAAGCAAATTGAAAAGCTAATTGCAGAAAAATAACGAAAAAACCGCACATTTGTGCGGTTTTTTCGTTGACAAGTGCGTATAAAAGTAGTAAAATCAAAATGTGAAAGAGAGGTAAGAAATGAAAGTTTTAGCAGAGTATAGATATGATGAAATTTATCATTTGGAATTTGAATTTAAGGGCAAAAGAGCCATTGCACTGATGCTTGAAGATGAACACAAAAGAAATGGAAAAACTGTGTTTAAAACAGAATATTTTGGCGCATTTCCCGACTTGCAAAATGAGTTTGTAAGACGTGGCTATACTTTGATTTTCTTGGAAAACAGAAACCGCTGGGGTACGGATTCGGAAATTGATGACCAAATAGAATTTATAGACTATGCCGCAAACGAGCTTGGTATATCAAATAAGGTTATTACCATTGGAATGAGCTGTGGCGGTATGATGTCAATTTTAATTACAGCTAAAAGTCCGGAGCATATTGCGGGCTTGTATATCGATGCTCCCGTTGTTAGCTTTTTGAGCTGCCCTGCCCGTCTTGGCAATGCACCTGACGTACATGAGGGAATGTGGCAAGAATTTGAACGCGCTTGGGGCATGAAAAAAAGCGACCTTTTTACGTTCAACGGTCATCCATACAATAAAATTGACAAGCTGATTGAAAATAAAATTAGAATTTATATGGCATATGGTGACAGTGATAAAACAGTACCGTATGAAGAAAACGGCATTGCAATTGAAAGAGCATATGCAAAAAGCGGACTTGAAAATTTGCTATATATCGACAAAAAAATCGGTGTTGACCACCATCCGCACGGTCCAACTGACATAGATTTTACAATAAAGTATTTTGAAAAGTAAAAAAAGTTGTAAATTAGCCTTGATTTTAGCTAAAAAAAACATTATAATGAAAATAATAAAATAATTTCTTGAAGGGGAATTTAAAATATGGCAGAAAACAGATTAATCGGCGATTATCCGGTAATTGGCATCCGTCCAACTATTGACGGCAGACGTGGACCTTTAAAGGTTAGAGAATCTCTTGAGGTTCAAACAATGAACATGGCTAAGGCAGCTGCAAAGCTTTTTGAGGAAAATCTTAAATACTCAAACGGCGAGCCTGTAAAGGTTGTTATTGCTGATACAACTATCGGTAGAGTTGCTGAGGCAGCAGCTTGCGCTTCTAAATTCAAAAAAGCGGGCGTAGATATTACTTTGACAGTTACACCTTGCTGGTGCTACGGCTCTGAAACTATGGATATGGATCCTATGACAATTAAAGGTGTTTGGGGCTTTAACGGTACCGAAAGACCCGGTGCTGTATATCTTGCAGCAGTGCTTGCCTCCCATGCTCAAAAGGGCTTGCCTGCGTTTGGTATTTACGGTCACGACGTGCAGGATGCGACAGATAAATCTATCCCGGCTGACGTACAGGAAAAGCTATTGAGATTTGGTCGAGCAGCAGTTGCGGCAGCTACTATGAGAGGTAAATCATACCTTCAAATCGGTTCAATTTGTATGGGTATTGGCGGTTCTATTATCGATCCTGCTTTCATTGAAGAATATCTTGGTATGAGAGTTGAGTCTGTTGACGAGGTTGAGATTATCAGACGTATGACCGAGGGCATTTATGACCAAGCTGAATATGAAAAAGCTCTTGCTTGGGTAAAAGAAAAGTGCATAGAAGGCTTTGACAAGAACCCTGAAAATATGCAAAAGTCCAGAGAAGAAAAGGACAAGGAATGGGAATTCGTTGTTAAGATGATGTGCATCATCAAGGATTTGATGAACGGCAACAAAAATCTCCCACAGGGCTGCGAAGAAGAAATGGTTGGTCACAACGCAATTGCAGCAGGCTTCCAGGGTCAAAGACAGTGGACAGACTTCTATCCTAACTGTGACTTCCCGGAATCAATGCTCAACACATCATTTGACTGGAACGGTGCGCGTGAGCCTTACATATTGGCAACAGAAAACGATGTTTTGAACGGTCTTGGTATGCTCTTTATGAAGCTTCTTACAAACAGACCTCAAATGTTTGCCGATGTAAGAACATATTGGAGCCCTGAGGCAGTTAAGAAGGCTACCGGCTATGATGTAGAGGGTGTTGCTAAGGATGCAGGTGGATTTATTCACCTTATTAACTCCGGTGCTTGCTGTCTTGATGCAAACGGCGCCGCTAAGGATGAAAACGGCAACGCTGTTATGAAGCCTTGGTATGAGGTTACTAAGGAAGACCAAGAAAATATTATGAAGAACACTACATGGAATTATGCTGACCTTGGCTATTTCCGTGGCGGCGGATATTCTTCAAGATTTGAAACTAAGGATGAAATGCCTGCAACAATGATTAGACTTAACCTTGTTAAGGGTCTTGGTCCTGTTCTTCAAATTGCTGAGGGCTATACAGTTGAGCTTCCTGAAAAGGTTTCAGATACACTTTGGGCAAGAACAGACTATACTTGGCCTTGCACTTGGTTTGCTCCAAGAGTAACAGGTGAGGGTGCATTTAAGACCGCTTATGATGTAATGAATAACTGGGGCGCTAACCACGGTGCCATCAGCTACGGTCACATTGGCGCAGATCTTATTACACTTTGCTCAATTTTGAGAATTCCTGTATGCATGCACAACGTTCCCGAGGACAAGATTTTCCGTCCTGCCGCTTGGAATGCATTTGGTATGGATAAAGAAGGTCAGGACTACCGCGCTTGCGCAAATTATGGTCCTATGTATAAGTAATTTTAATTGGTGAGGATAGTATAAATGAAAAAGACAGCACTTGTAATTATGGCAGCCGGCATCGGTTCACGCTTTGGTGGCGGTATTAAACAGCTCGAGCCACTCGGCCCTAACGGTGAAGTAATTATGGAGTATTCCATTCACGATGCACTTGAAGCGGGCTTTAACAAAGTAGTTTTCATCATCAGACGTGAGATGGAGGATTATTTTAAGGAGGTTGTAGGCAACAAGATTGAAGGCATTTGCGAGGTTGCTTACGCATTCCAAGATATGGAAGCGCTTCCAGAGGGCTTTAAAAATCATCCTGATAGAAAGAAGCCTTGGGGCACAGGTCAAGCTGTTCTTTCCTGCAAGGGCATAGTAAATGAGCCATTTTTGGTAATTAATGCTGATGACTATTACGGTAAAGAAGCTTTCAAGACAATACACGAGTTTTTGGTTACCGATGTAGAGCCTGTTAAGAAATATAACTTCTGCATGGCAGGCTTTATTCTTAAAAACACATTAAGTGACAACGGTGGCGTTACAAGAGGTGTTTGCGAGGTTGATGGTAATAATTATCTAACAAAGGTAGTTGAAACGGGTAATCTTGTTAAATACGGTAACAGTGCCGGTATCGCTAATGATGACGGTACAGTTGACCAGCTTGACGAAAACTGCTACGTTTCAATGAATATGTGGGGCTTGACTCCTGACTTTATTGATGTTTTGGAAAAAGGATTTGTTGAATTTCTTTCTAATCCAAACCTTAATCAAATAAAGGGTGAATATTTGCTCCCAACAGTTATAGGTGACCTCGTTGAAAGCGACAAAGCATCTGTTAAGGTTCTTGAAACAAATGATAAATGGTTCGGTGTAACCTATGGTGAAGACAAGTATGCAGTTAAGGATGCGTTTTTGAAGCTTCAAGCTGACGGTGTTTATCCAAAAACATTGTATTAATTTATAATTCACAATAAATTGAAGGTGCTATTTTTCAGTAGCGCCTTCTTTTTTGTATAAAAAATCTCTTTTGAAAAATAATAGTTTTAGAAAGAGGTGAAGTAAATGAACGATACAGAAAAACTGTTAAGAGAATGTAATTCGGGCATAAAAATGGGTGTTGACTCAATAAACCACGTAATGCCCTATGTAAAAAGCAAAGAGCTAATATCAGTACTAAACGCATGCAAGGATAAGCACGCAAAATTGGGTGATGAAACCCACAAAATGCTAATAAATAACAATATGGATACCAAAAATCCCCACCCAATGGCAAAAATTATGGCAGATATGACCACTCGAATGAAAATAACCGTGCACAAAAGTGATAATGAAATAGCAAGCATAATGACCGATGGATGCAATATGGGAATAAAATCATTGTACAAATATCTAAATCAATATACAGGCGCAGACGACAAATCAAAAGATATTACAAACCGTTTAATTTCCATAGAACAAGAATTGCGTACTGATATGCGTAGCTTCTTATAAAGCTAAACCGCCGAATACGGCGGTTTTTGTATTGACTTTTAACTTATTTTATTATATAATGTATGAAAGAAAGCAGGTGAAGTGATTGAAAAAATCTAAAAAGACATTAATTGTGTCATTATCCGTTGGCGCAGCGTTGTTGGTTGCATTGGCGGCGGTTTTAATATATTTTGGTATAACAGATATTGTCACCTTCGATCTTGACGGTGGTACTATGGATACTACTCAGGTTAGGGTGATGCAAGGAAAAGAGTATTCATTACCCACTCCGACAAAAGACGGTTATGCTTTTGCTGGCTGGTATTTTGGTGAAACGCTTGTAAGTATGACAGGCAAATGGCAGTATCACGAAGATATTATGCTAAAAGCCAAATGGGAGATTTTTGACGAGCTTGGATTTATATACAAAAAAGTAGAAAACGGCTACGTTATTGAGGAATATAGAGGAGAAGCAAAGGAATTAATCATTGTTCCAAAGACATATAATAATTCTCCTATTGTTAGTATAGATGAAAAAGCCTTTAAGCATCTTGAAGCAAGCATACCCAAGTCACCAAACGGATATATAAAGGTTTTGGTTCCAAGCACAGCGGTTAGTAATGAAGACCTTGTAAGATTTGGTCAAAAGCTTATGATAAACAGATATAGCGCAGTAGGGGAAAATGGGCTTATTTACTTAGAAAACAATAATGATGTATCCGTTGTTGGCTTTAACGGTAGCTATTCAACAGACATAGTTATACCTGAAACGTTTAACTCAAAGCCGGTTAAAACAATAGGCTCATATACCTTTTTTGGCTCATTAAATCATCTTGATAGCAATAGAGCAGAATTTTTAAAGGTTCTAATTCCTCTTAATGTTGAAAATGTGGGATATGGAGCATTTGCATATTGTAGGGGAATGAAGGCGTTGCTTTATCGCATGGTGGACGGAATGCCTGTGGAAATTGTACAGCCTGATATTGCCGACTATACCGCAAGGCTTGATTGGCTTTTAAAAGCAAAAATCAGTGAAGGAAATGATAATCTTGTACAGCTGATATGCGTTACATCCTCATCCTTTGGTTGGAGCGAATATAGTAATGCAACATATTTTGTTAGATTTAACGGTGACGGCGGCTATGTGGATAAAAGCTATATGATTTTAAAGAAAAAGGGAAAATACAGTCTCCCAACACCTGTTCGCGAAGGCTATACCTTTGATGGCTGGTATAACGGCGAAACGTTAGTTCCCCAAGAAGGCGAAAAATGGGGCTTTAAAACCTTTGTTGAGCTAACTGCAAAATGGACAGAAATACAGGGCTGACACATTAACAATCCTTATTTTACAAGTAAATACTGAATAAATACGAAAAAACAGGAATTTCAAAAAATTCCTGTTTTTTATTGTTAATGTGTCAGCCTCATTTTGAAAATTTAAGCAAAAGAGAAGTGGGCAAAATTTTCGATGCTAAGCGGAGCATTTTCATTGAAAAGGAGGGAGTGTAAATAGCCTTATTTTTCTTTGATGCTTTTATAGAGCCTTTTGCAACTTTCTCGGGTGAAATAAGATATTTTTTCTTATATTCTTTAACGTTTTCAAGGTTAGCAAAAAATTCAGTATCAACAGGACCGGGGCATACTGCTGTTACCTTAATCCCTTTTTCCTTTAACTCCTTCCGCAAAGCTCTTGAAAGACTAATTACATACGCCTTTGTTGCCGCATATACTGCAAAATCCGCCTGAGGCAAAAAGCCTGCTCCTGATGCAATATTTATAATTTTTCCACGGTTAGACATATGAGGGAGCGCAATGCTAATAAGCTGGGTTAAAGCATTGCAGTTTAAGTCAATCATACCTTTGATTTGCGTGCTTGTATTATTTTCAACTCTACCCGTGTAGCCCACACCTGCGCACAGAGCTAAATATTCAATTTCAAGCTTTGCTTGTTGTAGCTCGTCATTTATTATGTTAATTGAAGACTCCATTGTTAAATCAAGAGGAAAGCACCTTGTATGCGTTTTTAATTCGATTGCTAATTTAGTCAATTTGTCACCGCGCCTGCCAATCAACCAAAGCTCCTCTAATCCAAGTAAATCTAATTCCTTTGCAATAGCTTTTCCGATGCCCGATGTTGCACCGCTTATTATACCAATACCCATAAAAATCTCCTTATTCCTTATATTTAAATTTTAACACCAAAAAAGAGTATAGTCAAGGTAAAATATTATTGAAAACTGAAAGAAAATGTGATACAATTAAATAAATATAAAATGTTAGGAGAATTATATATGAAATGTGTTCATCTTGATTTTCACACAAGCCCTGATATTGAAGGCATAGGCGAGAGCTTTAATAAGGAAGAATTTGCAAAAACCTTAAAGGATGCCCATGTCGATTTAATTACAGTGTTTGCTAAATGCCACCACGGCTATTGCTATTATCCAACAAAGGTTGGCACAGTCCACCCCCACTTGAAATTTGACTTGATGAAGGCGGAAATTGATGCCTGCCACTCCGTTGGTGTAAAAGCACCTATTTATATCACAATGGGATGGAGCAAAAAGGATGCTGATGATCATCCCGAATGGCATCATATAGATTTTTGGAAGAAAAAGCCCATTTATTTTGGCACAGAGCCGGGCGGTGACCTTGATACACCTATTTGGGATTGCTCTTGGACAACTCTTTGTCCCGTAGGCGGATATAAGCAGCATCTTATCGATATTACAAGGGAAATTTGTGAAAACTATGATGTTTCTGACGGTGTTTTTTATGATATCTGCTTTATGCGTGATGCTTGTATTTGTGACTCCTGTAAGGAGGGGATGAGAAAGCAGGGACTTGACCCGGAAAATATTGAGGATGCGAGAACATATTATAGAGAAAAGAGAATAGCCTTAATGAAGGATTTAACGGGCTTGGTAAAATCTTACTGTCCAAGTGCAAACGTATTCTATAATGGCGGCGCGGATATGAACCGCCCTGAATATCATCCATACCAAACTCATTACGAGCTTGAAGATTTGCCAACAGCTTGGGGTGGATATGATTTAATGCCGCTTCGAGCAAAGTATTTTGAAAAATACGGCAAGCTTTTCCTCGGTATGACAGGTAAGTTCCATCACGCTTGGGGAGAATTTGGCGGCTTTAAAAATAAGGATGCGTTAAAATATGAGCTAGCAGATATGGTTAGTATAGGTGCATCAATGTCAGTTGGTGACCATTTACATCCTTGCGGCACACTTGATAAGAGTACATATGCTATAATAGGTCATGCATTTGACTACATTGATACAATAGAGAAGTATTCTGAAAATACCGAGGCATATACAGACCTTGCTATATGGACAAGCCATAGTGACTCTGATATGGGCTGCTCAAAAATATTACAAATTATGCACCTTGAATATGATTTGATTGAAAACGGTAACGAGCTGTCTAAATATAAATGCGTAATTTTGCCTGACAATGTTAAATTGACAGATGCGGACAAGAAGGAGCTTGAAAGCTATGTAAATAACGGCGGTAAGGTTATCGCAAGCTACAAGAGTGGCTTTGACGGTATAGGTATTAATATGCTTGGTGAGAGTGAATATGACCTTGACTATATCAGGTGCGATATTGACGAGGTGACAACACCATTCTTGGCTTATTCCCACGCATATAAGGTAAAAGCAGATGGAGAAGTGTTAGCACAGGTATATGAGCCATTCTTTAATAGAACATGGCGCCATTTCTGCGGTCACAAGAACACACCGAATAAAGCTGACCCGGCAGAATACCCCGCACTCGTTAAAAACGGAAATGTTTTGTATTTTGCTCATCCTGTATTTGAAGCATATAATAAGTCAGGTAACTATGTATTGCAAAAATATATAATTAAAGGAATAGAAAGTATTTACGACAAATGCCTAAAATTGGATAATTTTTATTCCTGCGGCAGGGTAAGAGTAAGAAAGAGCAAGAGTGACAACTTCTATGCCTTGCACCTCTTGTACGCACCACCTGTAAACCGTGGTAACGTTTGCTTGCTTGAAGATTTCCCTGTCCTTAATAATATTAATGTAGAATTGAATGTTTCCGAGCAGGTAAAGAGAGTAGTGTCAAAGCCTGATAATGAGGAAATTCCATTTACCTGTGAAAATGGAGCTTTGAAATTTACAGTAGATAATCTTCATATACATAAGCTAATTGTTATTGAATATTAATAAAAATCCTCCCCTCGTTAACTGTATTTCATATAAGATTTATTGCCAGCTGAAAGAACGCAATAAATAAGCTCTCTTCGTTAACTGTATGTCATATAGTGATGGGATGCAATAATAAAGCCTCCCCTTGTCAATAAAAACAACACAATAAAATATGCCTCCCCCTGTTAATAAAAATAACACAATAAAATATGCCTCCCCTTGTTAAGGGGAGGTGTCTTGCCTGCAAGACGGAAGGGTTAAGAATAACAAAAATGATATCAAAAGCCGCCCCTTGTTAAGGGGAGGGGACCGCTTGCGGTGGAAGAGAGAAATGCATTACTTCTTAAAAACAAATTAAAACAGCCGCCCCTTGTTAAGGGGAGGGGGACCGCTTGCGGTGGAAGGGTTAGACATGAACAACAAAGAAAAACCGGAATTTAAAAATAACAAATCTTTAACCCAAATAGCAAGAGTGTTAAGAAAAAATATGACCAAAGAAGAAAAACATCTTTGGTACGATTTCCTCAGTAAATATCCAATTAGAATTTATCGTCAAAGAACAATTGGCAAGTACATAGCAGATTTTTACTGTGCAAAAGCTAAACTCGTAATAGAGCTTGATGGTTCACAACACGGAAAAGCTGAAATTGAAATGAAGGATATTGAGAGAACAAACTACTTATCTAATTTTGGACTGACTGTTGTTAGAATTCCAAATTATGCTATTAACAACCATTTCAACGAAGTATGTCGCTACATAGATAGCTTGATAGTAGCAAATCTTAAAAAATAATTAACCCCTCCACCGCAAGCGGTCCCCCTACCCTTCACAAGGGTAGGCTTTTTTATATAGCCTGCAAGACATAATAGTTAAAAAAGCAAAAAAGAATTACGCAAGTCTCTTCTTTTGTCAATAAAAATAGTACAACAAAGTAAGCCTCCTCTTGTTAAGGGGAGGTGTCTTGCCTGCAAGACGGAAGGCTAAGAATAACTAAAAGGATATCAAATACCGTCCTTGTAAGTTGAAAAGATACAATAAAATATGCCTCCCCTTGTTAAGGGGAGGTGGCTTGCTTGCAAGACGAAAGGGTTAAAAATAACCAAAAGATAGTAACAGCCGCCCCTTGTTAAGGGGAGGGGGACCGCTTGCGGTGGAGGAGTAATGCTTTGCTTCTCAAAAACAAATTGAAACAACCGCCCCTTGTTAAGGGGAGGGGGACCGCTTGCGGTGGAAGGGTAAGACTATATTACAATTACATAGAAAATTTATCCTAACCTCCCCGTAAACCTTCTGTTGATACCTACCCTATCACAAGGGTAGGCTTTTTATTTTTCTAAATTTATTGCACTTGCTAAATTAATCTATAATTTATAACTTTAACCGGGTAAATGTGATTGAAATTTGATAAATTTGTGAAAGTTTACAAAATATTAACAATTAAAGCCGTTTGTTCAATTTGCTCAAAATCTGCCAAAATTTAATGTGGTTTTTCTCAAATTTGAAATAGATTTTATGTCAAAAAAGAAGCGAATTTGTGCAAGTTGCGCAAATGGACGTTTTTAAATGTATTTATATAATATTTGCCACTGTTGACAAAAAATCTTCTCCGTGCTAAAATTTAGGAGCATAGTGTTTATATTATACGCGAACCGCCCATTTGCGTGTGGCATTAACACAGCACGAAAAAATTTAAAAGGAGAAAATTATGAAAAAACTATTAGTTTTAGTTTTCGCGTTGATTTCAGTTCTCGCTTTGACTTTTGCTATTAGTGCTGTATGTTACGATGATTACGAACTCGGCGATTTAGGCAAAATGGAAAATTACTATGGCGAAGCTGAAGTTAAGGATGAAGGTGGCACCTATTTAGGTGGTTATCAAGGTGGCGGTAACAACAGGTTTAGTTCCATCTTCGATAACAACACTACCAACACAGGTTGGGCTGGTGGTGCTGCACCAAGATACAATGGCACTTACAACATGACATTCTTCTATGCAGAGAGCCATTTGATTAGAGAAACAACCGTTTATTTCAATGTTAACGCTCAAGGCGGCGGATTTACAGTTGAATTAAGTAATGACGGTGGTGCTACTTGGACAGAGGTTGGCACATTTGTTGCTACTGATGACCAAAATGGTACAGTCGTTCCTGTTACTTTTAGTGTAAATGGTGGCGCTGGTATGATGGCTGACACTTACAGATTTACATGGAATGGCAAATATCAAACATTCCAAGTTTCTGTAGTTGAAATTGACATTAAGGCAAGTACAGTTTTATCTTGTCAAGAAGACGGTGGCGTTGTAACAACACCGGTTGACTGTGGCACAGACGGTGTTACAGTTTACACATGTACTAAATGCGGTGATACAAGAGAGGTTATCACAGAAGCAACAGGCGTGCACACTTGGGACGAGGGCGTAGTTACCAAGGAAGCAACCGAAGAAGAAGACGGAATCAGAACATATACATGTACTGTTTGTAGCGCAACTTATGAGGAAACAATTTCTGCTATTCAACACGTTTATGTTGCAACTGTAACTCCTCCAACTTGTACAGAAAAGGGTTACACAACCTACACTTGTAACGGTGAGTGCGGTGTTGAAAACTGTGATGCTACTTATGTTGACCAAAAGAGCATTGTTGCTGAATTGGGTCACTCCTATGTTGGTGAAATAACAGTTAAGCCAACAGCAATTAACACAGGTATTAGGACTAATACTTGTTCTGTTTGTGGCGATTCATATACAGAAGTTCTTGCTAAACTTTCATGGGGCGATTCTGCATATACAATCGGCTCAAACAATATTGTAAGCGTTGAATATAATTATAATGGCACAGGTCATGCTAACTCTGATGCTTATAAGTTGTTCGACGGTAAGATTAACTCTACATGGACACAGGGCACAGGTGATGGTTGGTTCGGTCCTTCCGGAAGTTCCGTTACTATTACACTTGACAAAGAATATTACATAATTTCCTTTGATTTCAGAGTATGGTCTAACTGGAATACTGCCACAATCAAGTTGCTTGATGCTGACGGCAAGCAGGTTGCTTCACAAGGTTTCAGCGGCTTGTCATGTACAGCACCACAAGATGAACTCAAGAGTGCTTCTGCTTTGGCAGGCGTTGCTCGCGTTAAGTCTATCGTAATTGTAAATGATAGTGCAAAGGGTGACTTTGGTCAATGCTGTGCATTCCAAGAATTTTATATTGTAGCGCATGCTTGTGATGAAGCTGGCGACAAGCTCAACTATATAGCTCCTACATGTACAACAACAGGTTCTTATGCACAAGCATGTAGTATCTGTGGTATTACTAACCAAGTACAGGTTCCTGCTCTCGGTCACACATGGACAGAGACAAGCAGAGTAGATGCAACATGTACAGAAAACGGAACAATTTACTATGCATGTAATGTTTGTGATTTGGGCGCAACAAAGGAAGAAACTATTGATGCGTTTGGTCACACTAAGGATGAAGCAGTAGAGGGCGTTGTTACTGCTCCTACATGTACAGAAGACGGTTACACAACATATGTTTGTGCAACTTGTGGCGAAAACTACAAAGCTGATGAACAAGCTGCAACAGGACACAGCTACTTCTATGCTTGTGATGTAAGATGTGAAGTTTGTGGCGAGGAAACCAACCCAGAAGCTACACATACATTAGTACACGTTGAAGCAGTAGCAGCTACATGTACAGAGAACGGTAACGTAGAATACTGGTATTGCTCTGTTTGTGGTTACGCATGGACTGATGAAGCATGCACACAAGTAACTAACCAAAGAAGCGTTATTGTACCGGCAACAGGCCACAGCTACTTCTATGCTTGTGATGTAAGATGTGAAGTTTGTGGCGAGGAAACCAACCCAGAAGCTACACATACATTAGTACACGTTGAAGCAGTAGCAGCTACATGTACAGAGAACGG
>JAGANX010000049.1 GCA_017623975.1 Clostridia bacterium | reverse complement strand
TCAATGGAGTATCACATTGCTATGTTGATGATGTTGAGTTTTGTGCAGTGAACTATAAGAAAACGCAAAATATACAAAACTATGAGCATTTTCGTTTTATGGACAGAGCCAAGGTAATGAAGGATGCTATATTAGGAAACAAGGCTGATGAAAGCAATCCAATGCTGCCTGTAATGATAGAACAAGGCTATGTATATTGTGAAAATGGAATAGTATATCCAAACTTTTATTTGTTCGATAAGGAAAATTATACGGCGATTTGTGAACTTCTTGCACCCGTTTCAAAATATACCAAATCATATATGGAGCAAATATTTGAAAAAGCCGCTATTGAGCTTGCAAAGGTTACTCCAAACTTCGTAAAAAACCAGTGCAAAAACATAGCACAGTTACATTATAGCAGTGGGGTAATGGGCTTTGTGGTAAATGAGCTTATAGACAACGGTAGCTTAAATGTTCCGAAAGAAAAAACAAATCTTGCTATATGGGGCATAAATCATAAATAGACAAAAAGTGAGTGCTGATAGCGTGATACTCTTAACGAAGTATCACGCTATATTTGGCACTCTTTTTCTATCAATAGTAGAACTGATTAGAAAAATATCTAATCACTATTGACAAAAAGGACCCGGGCGTGTAGAATATAGGTGTAAGGTGCACCAAAACAGAAAGGATGAAATATTATGACAGCATTAGAAATTGATAAAGCATTGACAGACATAGTGCTACAAATGCAAAGTGAGTGTGAAAACAGACTAAACAGCATTGAAAAAAGCTTGAAAATGGAAAGAAAGGCAGTACAAATTGAACTTGGTATGTATAGCTTGTGTTTACGGGCGGGGTTGTTGTATCATACAATCGGGACAAGGGAAAGTACCCTAAAACATTTTCAAAACCAAGCAAATAAGATTTTTGCTTCTTTTCCTGCAATTTTACAAAAGTATTCAAAAGCTGATGAGAAAGAAAAATTAATTATGGTGGCTTCACTTAGGCAGGAGGCATTTATGCGCGATCAATTCTCCAACAAAAACGAAAGTGACTATCAAAAGGCAAGGGAAGTAAACTCGGTGGACGATATGTTTGAACTAAAAATAAAGATAAATGCTATAAATAAAGTGTATGAGGCTTGGGAACAGTGGAGAAAAAACACGGGAATATACCCCGATATGTTTAGGTAATCATATGGAAAAAAAGATTGAGATATTAAAAATTTTAGCTGATAAAACAAGACTTGATATTCTTGGTATTCTTGTAAAAGAAGATTCCTATGTGGAAAAAATTTCTGCTTTGTTAAACATAACTCCCGCAACGGTATGCTATCATTTAAAGCGTATGGAAAAGGCAGAAATGGTAAAATGCGCGCGTTCACAGTTTTACATTATGTATTCTTTGAATAATGATATTTTTAATATGTCTTTGAGTGAATTTATAATGCCAAAAGAAGCGGATAATGAAGAAAAATACCGAAAAGAAGTTTTGAAGAGCTTTTTCAAATTAGGTAGGCTTGTAAGCATTCCCGTTCAGCAGAAAAAAAGGGAAATTGTACTTCTTGAAATAGCAAAAGATTTTGAAAAAGGACGGCTGTACACGGAAAAAGAGGTAAATGAAATAATACACAGATATAATGAAGACCACTGTACAATAAGACGTGATTTGGTAGCATTTAAAATATTTGACAGAGCAGAAGGCTCATATAGAAGAATGAAATGAAACGAATAATTATTGCAGATAAAATGATTGAATACAGGCAGAAAAACCAAATCACTCAAAAAGAGTTAGCAGCTCAACTTGGAGTGTGCCATCAGGCAATATCAAAATGGGAAAGGTGCGAAAACTATCCTGATATTATTTTTTTACCGAGTATAGCAAAAATCTTAAACTGTTCCATAGATGACTTTTTTGTAAGCTATTGACCTATTATACATTTTGCCAAAGAAAACCGCCGTCTCATAAATTGAGGCGGCGGTTTTCTGTATTATACATTAAATCTAAATAGAACAATATCTCCGTCAGCAATTACATACTCCTTGCCCTCGGAACGGACTAAGCCTTTTTCTTTGGCAGCGTTCATTGAACCGCAAGCAACTAAGTCATCAAAGGCAACAATTTCGGCACGGATAAAGCCGCGCTCAAAATCAGAGTGAATCTTTCCTGCTGCCTGTGGCGCTTTTGTGCCCTTAGTAATAGTCCAAGCGCGTACCTCCTGAGGACCGGCAGTTAAATAGCTGATAAGACCGAGCAAGGAGTAGCTTGCCTTGATTAATTTATCAAGACCGCTTTCTTCAATGCCAAGGTCGGACAAGAACATTTTCTTTTCATCATCGTCAAGCTCAGCAATTTCAGCCTCAATTCCTGCACAAACAGGAATAACCTCGCTTTTTTCACTCTTAGCAAACTCCAAAACGCTTTGATAAAACGCATTGTTGCCTAAATCGGTAGCCAAATCATCCTCGCTAATATTCGCAGCATAAATAACAGGCTTGATTGTGAGAAGAGCAACCTCTGAAATCCAAGCCCTTTCTTCGTCATCATAATCAAGGCTACGGGCACTTTTGCCTTCTTCAAGAGCTTTCATAACACGTTCGTAAAGGTCAAGCTTAGGCGCTAATGTTTTATCGCCCTTCATAGCCTTTTTAACTGCGTCGATTCTCCTTTCAAGAATTTCCATATCAGAGAGAATAAGCTCGAAATTAATGGTTTCAAGGTCGCGAATTGGGTTAATATTTCCGTCAACGTGTATAATGTCGCTATTCTCAAAGCAACGAACAACGTGTACGATAGCATCAACCTCACGAATGTGAGATAAGAATTTGTTACCAAGACCTTCGCCCTTAGAAGCACCCTTAACAAGTCCTGCAATATCAACAAACTCAATAACCGCAGGTGTGTATTTTTCAGGATTATACATTTCTGCCAATACGTCAAGACGGGAGTCAGGCACCATTACAACGCCAACATTAGGCTCAATTGTACAGAAAGGATAATTTGCGCTTTGCGCCCCTGCATTAGTAAGTGCATTAAAAAGTGTGCTTTTGCCAACGTTAGGCAAGCCAACAATACCAAGTTTCATATATACCTCTATTAAAATTATAATAATTCGTACATATTATACATTATTTTTTTTCCTTGTGCAAGTCTTACAGGGAAAAATTTAAAAAACTTCGCATTTTTGGTATAATCACACTGTTTATTCACATAATTTTCACAAACATAAGGTAAAATATAAACAACATATTAAATAAATTTAAACTAATGAAGAAAATTTTTAAATGATTTGTTTACAATTAGTTTAAAATATGATATAATGCTGGTTGAAATAGAAAAGCGGAGGTAAAAAATATGCTAGGTACAAAGATGTTGATTATTGATGATGATGCTAATATTTGTGAGCTTATCAAAATCTATTTTCAAAATGAAGGCTATGATGTAGTTATTGCAGGTGACGGTGTTGAAGGAATGGCACTTTTTAAAAGCTATGACCCGGACATTGTTTTACTTGACCTTATGCTTCCTAAAAAAGACGGTACGGATGTTTGTCGTGAAATAAGAGCAAACTCAAACAAACCAATGATTATGATAACCGCAAAGGGCGAGGTTTTTGATAAGGTTTTAGGGCTTGAACTCGGAGCTGATGACTTTGTTGTAAAGCCATTTGATATGAAAGAGCTTCTTGCAAGAGTAAAAGCTGTTCTTAGAAGATACAGCACTATGGAAAACCATGTGGATAGAGATACCCTGCGTTTTGATAATATGGAAATCAGCTTGGCTAACCATGAGCTTAAAATTAGGGGTGAAAGCATAGATATTCCTCATAAGGAGCTTATGCTTCTTTACTTCTTGGCGAAGAACTTTAACAGAGTATATACAAGAGACCAGCTTCTTAACAAGGTATGGAGCTTTGATTATCTTGGTGACTCCCGTACAGTTGACGTACACGTTAAAAGATTGCGTGAAAAGCTGAACGGTGTATCTGACAAATGGGAGCTTAAAACCGTTTGGGGCGTTGGATACAAGTTTGAGGTTGTTCCACAGGGCGCAGAATAATATTTAGAATTAAAAGGGTTGTGCAAAAGCAACCCTTTTCTATTGACTTTGCAAAAAAATTGGATTATACTTATAATATGAAAATAAAAAAGGAGGTAGAGCATGCCAAAAATATTAAGATCCATTACTACAAGGTATATGGCGGTATTTATGTCCCTCATCATAATTACTATATTTGTTTTGGGCGTTTTAATTACGTCAATTATTACAAGCTATTCAGTTGACCAAAAAATGGACGAGCTTTCTACCTCTAATGTTATTTTTAAAACATACTGCAAGTATTCTCCCAGTGAAATAGAGGAGCAATATAAAAGAGGAACAGAGAACAATTTAAGGGAAACCTTAAAGGTGATTTTTTTAGCCTCTGATAGCTGCCAAATAATAGTTGCAGATAAAACAGGCAATGTTATTATGCACGCATACAGAGAGGTAAAGTCAACGGAGCCAACATTGGAATATATAAGTGAGGGCGATGCAAACGTCGCAATGCTAAAAACATACAAGCTTCCTCAAAATACTATGAATGACATTGGCAAATTAGGTGATTTGTCTATGAACAATAACTGTTACGGACTGTTCACCGGTAAGGTTATTTGGTTTGCATCTGCTTTGAAAAACAGTGCGGGTGACGTTGACGGATATATTATCTCATTTGAAGGAAACAGTGAAGGAACAAATTTAGTATTTGAAATGTTAAGGTCTATTTCATATACTGCTATTTGGCTGTGTATAGTGATGCTTGTTGCAATTTATACTATCAGCTATAAAATCACAACTCCCCTTCGTGAAATAAGCAATGCCGCAAAGAGCTTTGCAAGGGGAAAATACGATGTTCGTGTACCTGAAAGGGGCAATGATGAAATAACTGATCTAGCACGTTCCTTCAATAAAATGGCGGTTGAAATTCAATCAAAGGATGAAATGCAAAAGCAGTTTTTAAGCAGTGTTTCTCATGATCTGAGAACACCGATGACAACCATTGCAGGATTTATTGACGGTATCTTAGATGGGGCAATTCCAAAGGAAAAGCAGGAGTACTATCTAAACATTATAAAAAGTGAGGTTGGCCGTCTTAGCCGATTGGTAACATCACTGCTTGATATTTCAAGATTGCAGTCCGGCGAACGAAAATTTGATAAAAAGCCCTTTAATCTGTGTGAGCTTTCACGTCAAACAATAATTTCATTTGAGAAGCAATTTGATGAAAAAGAAATTGAAGTTGAATTTAATACGGAAAAATATGATATGTGGGCAATTGGCGATAAGGACGCTATAAACCAAGTGATTTACAATATTTGTCATAATGCCATTAAATTCTCTTACACAAAGGGCAAATACAGGGTTGATATTTCATATGCGGATGATGATAAAGTGAGGTTTTCTGTATATAATGAGGGAATAGGAATAACAAAAGAAGAAATACCTTTTGTTTTTGACAGATTTTATAAGAGTGACAAGAGCAGAGGACTTGATAAATCAGGCGTTGGACTTGGTTTATTTATTTCTAAAACTATCATAGATTCTCACAACGGAGATATGACGGTTGAAAGTGAATATGAAAAATGGTGTGAATTTTCATTTACTCTAAAAAAGGCATAAAAGGAGAAAAAATTTGGTTATAGAATATGTAGCAACTTGTCTTTTCGGTTTGGAAAGCTTGCTTGGTGAAGAAATTGAAGGGTTAGGATATAAACGAACTGAAACTATGGACGGCAGGATAAGCTTTATAGGGGATGAGCATGCAGTAGCAAATTGTAGCATCAATTTGCGATTTGCGGAAAGACTCTATATAAAGGTTGGTGAATTCTACGCTAATACCTTTGATGATTTATTTGAGGGGACAAAAGCGCTTGAATGGGAAAGCTGGATAGGAGTGGAAGATGAATTTCCCGTAAGAGGTCACAGCATAAAAAGCAACTTGTTTTCTATTCCGGACTGCCAAAAGATTATAAAAAAAGCGGTAGTTTCCCGTTTGTCAAGTAAATACGGTGTAACATGGTTTAACGAAAAGGGCATTAAGTATCAAATAGATTTCTTTATTTTTAAAAATAGAGTAACTTTAATGATTGATACATCCGGTACTCCGCTACATAAAAGAGGATACCGCCCAAAAGCTAATGATGCACCAATCAGAGAAACGCTTGCCTGCGCCTTGGCAAAGCTTTCTCGCCCTCGTGAGGATGTGCTTTTTTGGGATCCGTTTTGCGGCTCAGGAACAATAGCAACCGAGGCAACAATGCTAATTACAAACACTCCCCCGGGTCTAAACAGAGCTTTTGCGGCGCAATCCTTTCCTCAATTTTCCAAAGCTATATGGGTAAATGCACGGGAAGAGGCAAGAAGCAAAATAATAACTGACTCACAGTTTATGGCATATGCATCAGACATTGACCCTGCTTGTGTAGAGATAGCGAAAGAAACAGCAAAGCACGCAGGCGTTTATAAAAATATGAAAATTTTTACCCAAGATGCACTAACAATAAAGACGGAGGGTAGGCGCGGAACAGTAGTTTGTAACCCACCTTACGGTGAACGGTTGCTAACAATGAAGGAAACAGAAGCTCTTTATAAAAAAATGGGAGAGCATTTTAAAACACTTGACAGATGGCAAATTTATGTAATGACAAGCCACGAGGATTTTTGCAAGCTATATGGCAGAAAAGCGGATAAGGTAAGAAAGCTGTATAACGGAATGATACCTTGCTATTTTTACCAATTTTTTAAAAACGATAAAAAGTAATGTTTAAAAAACCAACCTCTGCAAATACTAACAAAAAGTATTTGCGGAGGTATTTTTTGTGCAGGAGCTTTCAAGCAATTTTGATGAAAATATAAACACTCTTGACAGTATTTTGAATGTAAAAGAGAATTTTGACACTATAAAAAGGGAATTGGAAATTAAATCTCAAAGGATAACCATGTATTATGTTGACGGCTTTGTAACAGCTGCTCTTATGCAGAAATTAATGATGCATTTGACAACGGTTAAGGATTTTGGAAGCGGTAAAAACGGTGACGTGGAAAAATTCATTAAGACAAGCGTTCCAAGCGTAGAGGTGGATGCAGCGTATGATATTGACACAGTTGTAACAATGGTATTAAGCGGATGCACGGCAGTATTAGCAGAAGGCTTTGGTAACGGTGCGATAATTGTTGATGCCCGTTCATATCCTGCGCGTGTAACTGAGGAGCCGGGAAACGATAAGGTTATGCGCGGGGCTCGTGACGGCTTTGTGGAAACCTTGATTTTCAATACTGCTATGATAAGGCGAAGAATAAGGGACCCAAAATTGACTGTAAAATACGCCAATGTTGGTGAAGTATCAAAAACCGATGTCGCAGTAGTTTATATTGAAGGAAAAGCTGACCCTGTGTACGTAAAACAGCTAATTGAAAAGATAAATTCCATAAAAACCGATGCGTTGCCTATGGGACATCAAAGCCTTATTGAATGCTTAATAAAAAAGAAATGGTATAACCCATTTCCAAAGGTTAGGTGTACAGAGCGACCTGATGCAGCTTGCGCATCCATTATTGAAGGAAGTGTAGTTGTAATCTGCGACACATCCCCCGAGGCAATGATATTACCAACCGCCATCTTTGACTTCTTGCAGGAAACAGACGATTATTATTATCCATGCTTTACGGGAACCTATTTAAGATTAATTCGTCAAATGGTTTTCTTAGGTGCAATATTTTTAACGCCTGTTTGGTACACCTTAGTGGTAAATGCAAATATTTTACCTGAGTGGATAGCATTTATAGTTCCTGACAACAGGGGGCAAGTCCCTATAATTGCCCAGCTATTGATTGTTGAATTTGTTTTAGACGGTTTAAAGCTGGCATCGCTTAATACGCCAAATGTATTATCAAATTCGTTCAGCGTTGTGGGGGGTCTGTTGCTTGGTGACTTTGCGGTTGAAATAGGTTGGCTCTGTCCAGATGCCATATTCTATATGGCAATTGAAGCAATAGCAGGCTTCACTCAATCTAACTACGAGCTTGGCTATGCATTTAAATTTATGAGAATTTTGTCCTTGGTTTTAATTCATTTCCTTAATTACTGGGGACTGATTATAGGTACAGCAGTTACATTGATTTTGGTTGCAACAAACGAAACTGTTCTTGGAAAGCGTGATTATTTGTATCCGCTAATCCCCTTTAATTGGAAGGGCTTAAAATCATTGTTTTTCAGGGCGAAAAAGCCGTAAAAAGAGACACTCCAACCGATATTTTCGGCAGGAGTGTCTTTTTTAATCGTCTATTTTTAACTGAAATGTATTGCCGCGGTAAGGTATTCCCAAATGCTCATAAGCCAAGCGTGTTACACATCTTCCGCGTGGGGTTCTTGAAAGAAAACCTATTTGCATAAGGTAAGGCTCGTAAACATCTTCAATTGTAATTGCTTCTTCACCAATAGTTGCCGCCAGAGTTTCAAGACCAACGGGACCCCCATCGTAAAACTTAATAATAGTTTCAAGCATTTTTCTGTCTATATTATCAAGACCAAGCTCATCAATTTCAAGGGCTTTAAGCGCAGTTTTAGCAATCTCCAAGGTAATAGCACCGTTACCTTTAACCTGTGCAAAGTCACGGACACGCTTTAAAAGTCTGTTAGCAATACGCGGTGTCCCCCTTGAACGGGAAGCGATTTCGTAAGCCCCGTCCTCATCAATTGCTACCTCCAAAAGGGAAGCGCTTCTTTTAATGATGGTTGAAAGCTCCTCGTTCGAATACAACTCCAATCTAAGCAAAACACCGAATCTGTCACGCAAAGGGGTGGTCAGCTGTCCTGCCCTTGTGGTTGCACCTATTAAAGTGAATTTTGGAAGCGGCACCCGGATGCTTCTTGCCGCAGGACCCTTGCCAATAATTATGTCAAGCACATAGTCCTCCATAGCGGGGTATAATATTTCTTCGATTGAACGGGAAAGACGGTGTATCTCGTCAATAAAAAGAACATCACCGGGCGCAAGATTAGTAAGTATTGCCGCTAAATCTCCCTGCTTTTCAATAGCAGGACCCGAGGTGACACGGAAATTAACTCCCATTTCTGATGCAATAATTCCCGACAAGGTTGTTTTACCAAGACCGGGAGGACCGTAAAGCAAAACGTGGTCAAGAGAATCGCCTCTGCCTTTTGCAGCTTCAATATAAACTTTAAGCATTTCTTTAACCTTTTCTTGACCGATATATTCATCAAAGGCCTTCGGACGCAAATTTATTTCAACATCTGTATCCTCCTGTGAGGCTTCGGTTGAAAGTATTCTGCTTTCGTAATCAAATTCTACTTCTTCAATCATTTTCTAAACCTCATTTCAGTAACTTTGACAGTGCAAGGGGAATAATTTTTGTAACGTCAAGGGAAGGGTCAATTCCGCCAAGCGCCCTTTGTGCTTCTGCCTTAGAATAGCCAAGGACAACCAAGGCATCAAGCGCTTCTGTAAGGTTCGAGCTTTTGCCAATGGAAATTTGCGCTTGGGGGAGAGAAGAATCCGTTGTTGCAAAAACCTGTTTTGCAATTTTGTCCTTTAATTCAAGAACAACTCGTGCTGCTGTTTTGGCTCCGATTCCGCTTGCCTTTGAAATAGTTTTTGTATCCTCTGAGCAAATAGCTAAACTAAGCTTATCGGGAGTTAGAAGGGAAAGGATAGACATAGCCGCCTTTGGTCCAACACCTGAAACGGTAATTAAAAGCTTGAATGCGCTTAACTCATCATTGGTTTTAAAGCCGTATAGCTCAACTGCGTCCTCACGCACCTGCATATAGGTCAAAAGCTTCATTTTACTGCCAACTTGACCGACAATTGAAGTGTAGGTGTTGTCGCTGACAAAAAGCTTGTAGCCAACCCCACCGCAATCAATAACGCAAGAGCCTTCCTCACAAAGTTCAAGCGTTCCGTTAAGATGATAAATCATTGTTTTCCTCGTTATTTCTTTCTTCTGTAATTTCAGTTATTGTATCGTTTTCATCAAAAATGGCGATTTGTTCGTAGTTGCTGTCGTTTTCTGCCTGTGAATCGCTTGGAATTTTTTTGATTGGTAAAATTTTTATTCCAAAGAATTTGTCAAGCAAGCACAGGGCAACAAGCAAAGCTATACCGAACAAACCAATAACAGCGCCTAAAACGAAAGGTGTATGCACATATTTCATTTCAACTGTATGCTCACCCTCGGTAATGTCAAAGCACAGTAAAGAATTAAGTGCTTCGTATGTGTCAACACGCTCACCGTCAACATAAACCTGCCAGTTTTTATCAAAGGGGATAGTTGTAAACACGGCGTTATCCTTTTGTGAGCTTATAGTGCCCGTAATGTGGGTGTCAGAATGCTCATCTATTTTTAAGCCACCATCCCTTAAAGTCTTTATTGCTTCTTCAAATTTTTCTTCGTTTATCTGTACGAAATAATCTTTTGTATCCCAAAGATAAAGCCTCCACCAAGTAAATTCAAGCTTTACGGTTACAACCTCTCCCTTTTCAAAGTAGCCAAGGTCATAAACTGTTTTTGTTTCATTTTGGAAGAAATTTTCAATATAAGTGTCTCCATTAATAGAAAGCTTAGCGGACGTAGTGTGCGGAGAAGGCAGATGCATATAAATATTTCCGTCAGTTGTAGCTTGCACGGTAAAGTAGAAATACGCAGGTCTTGTATCGTCAGCACTGTTAAAGCTCTTACCGCCAAAAACATCGTATTCTATACCGTAAAGCGTTCCTTTATTTGTTGTATAGTTGCAAACTGAGAAAATACCGGAATCGTAGCCAAGTATACTGTCAAACAGGTTTTTGGTAATGCTCGGAAATGACTTGCTACCTTCAAAGAAATCAAGCTCATTTAAGCGCTGCTGCATATCTTTATCAACGCAGTAAGCGATAGGAAGAACGTACGGATTTTCATAAACTACATAGCCGTTTTTAGTAATTACAGACTTGTAGCTGTTATTAATGCTGTTTTTGCCGTCAAATTTACCGTTTGTGTCATCGTTCATAGAACCAATAACGTATTTAATTCCTAATAAAGAGTCGGTTATCGGGTTGCTTGAACTATACTTAACTATCGGGCTGCTTGTGTGGAAGCCGAGCCGTCCCAAAAAGTCAACGGTAGATGCATTAAATGTGGAAGTAAACTCTGATATACCGTTAATGTCTAAAACGAGATTATCGTTATACTTTCTGTTGAAGGTGTGTTCTGTACGGTAAAAGCCTGTGTCAAGCTTGTTTAATTCAGCAGTGACTTCCGATAAATTATCAACATAGTTGCGGTAATTGTCTCTGTACGCAACTCCGCCGTCCTTTAACTCACCGTCCCAGTTTATAATGGTATTTACCAAAATTTCCGAGAAAACCACAATCACTAAAAGCACGGTAGTTGCTTGTGCTAAGTGCTTTCTTAGGAAAAATATTAACAAGTACAAAGCAAGGAACAATATGGAAACCCACACCATAGTAAGTCCGGGCTTTACTTCAACAGGCTGCCATGAACCGTTAAGGTATTCGTACCTCGTAAGAACAACGGTTTTTTGTATGATAATTAAAATTAAGGTCAAAACGCAAACTGTTTTTCCTATAAGCGATACGTTTAGCTCATCTATGGACTCATATCCTCTGTATGCCATGAGTAATATTATGAATGAGAACATAAAGCTGTATCTGTAATTAAACCAAATCGGCGCTTGGAAGCCGTGCCACGCAAGGTCAATTGCGTTAATAGAAAAGCTTGTTACAAAAACCAAACAAAGAACAGTAAAAACAACCTTTTCACGCCCCGAAACCTTTTTGGAAATGTAGAAAGCAGGGAGCAAAATAAGGGGCAAAAGACCGGCATAGATATTTGGTGTACCGACTAATCGCACGGTATCAAAGCCGCCTAAAAACATTTTTGCAATAAGGTTTAATAGGTCAAAGCGCAAATCCCCATTGAATATGTTGTCTTGATATCCCGATTTGCCTAAGCTTAAAGAGTAGTATGCGGAAAAAACAATTGCTGCCGATATCATTAAAGCTATTAAGGAAGCAACTGCAATCCTAACAAGGCTTTTTACAAAGTGATTTGTTTCATTAAGACCGTTAATTTCATCTTGGCTTTTTGACACATAGAATGCAAAAAAGTATATAGCAACAAAAATGCAAAGCATATACCCAATATAGTAATTGCTACATATTGCCAATGCAAGAGAAATGATAAACAGCTTAAATTTTCCGTGCTTTATAAGACCTTCAATGCCTAAAACTATTAAAGGAAGCCATATCAGGGCATCCATCCACATTGTATTGAATTGATACATTGTAGCATAAGCGCAAAGGGCATACATAACAGAAAAAATAGTAAAGCCCGCAGGATTTCTCTTTCGTGTATGGCTAAGATAAATTGCAAAGGTTAAGCCTGCTAAACCGCTTTTTAAGAGAAACATTGTCATAATTGCTTCGGTAATGGCAGATGCAGGAAAGAGCACAACCAAATAAGACAGGGGAGAGGCGAGATAGTAGGTAAAAAAGCCTAAAAATTCTCCGCCTAATGATCGCTCAAATGTGTAGAACAAGGATGCTTGTCCTGTGTAAATATCTCTTAATTGCTCAAAGAAATATACGTACTGCCCGTCCATATCCAGGGTAAGCACCGATTTTTCGCCAAATGGTGACATGCCCATTGTGATATAAGTAATTATTAGTATGATGACCGGCAGAATAAAAGCAAGGTAATAATAGCTCTTTTCCTTAGAAAACGCTATAAATTTTTTGTAGATATTATTGAAAAAAGGAAAAACCTTTTCCTTGCCATAATTAGTAATCCGTTTCCAAAAACTGTTTTTGGAAATAGAAGTATCCTTTGTAAAATTATTCATCATTTATCTCCGTTTGCAGTAATGCTCTTAATCATTTTCTCTACTTTAACTCTTTCTAAAATTAAAGTTCTTTTGCAAAGCATGCAGGTCATTTTAATGTCAGAACCAACACGGTTAACTAAAAAAAGGTTGTTTTTGCAAGGGTGAGGCTTTTTCAATTCAAGCACGTCTCCAATAGCTATGGTAGGTATGTTTTTCATATGTACCTCCAAGGTGAGAAAATTTTGCCAACAATAGCACATAATACATTGTAGCATAAGTACCAAATAAAATCAACGAAAAAAACAAATATTTTTATAATATTATATTTGACATAGATATGATTGTATGGTATAATAATATGAATTTCTGTTTTTAAAATTCAAAAGGAGGTGTGCTTGTTGGTTATTTTAGGAATCGACCCGGGCTTTGCCATTGTTGGCTGGGGCGTGCTTGAATGCGTCGGCGGTAAGTTCCGTGTTATGGGGTATGGCTCTATACAAACAAAAGCAGGCATACCTATTGAGGAAAGGCTGTCTCAAATATTTGACGGTATGAATGCTATTATTGACAAATATAAGCCTGATGTTATGGCAATTGAGGAGCTTTTTTGGAACACAAACCAAAAAACAGGTATTTGCGTAGCAGAAGCAAGAGGGACAATATTAGTCGCAGCTCACAGAAAAGGATTGAAAATTTTTGAATATACGCCCTTACAGGTTAAGCAGGCGGTCGTTGGCTACGGTAGGGCGGAAAAGAAACAGGTCATAACAATGGTAACGACACTGTTGAAGCTACCTAAGCCGCCTAAGCCGGATGATACGGCGGATGCTCTTGCTTTGGCAATTTGTCATGGTCATGCAGGGTCAAACGTTCTTGGAAAATATTACAAAATGTAATGGAGAGAAAAAATGTATTTAGCTGATAATTGGAAGGATTATGAACTTTTAGATACCTCAGACGGAGAAAGGCTTGAAAGATGGGGTAAATATATTTTAATACGTCCGGACCCACAGGTTATTTGGAAGGGAAAAAGGGAGCATAAGCTATGGAAAAATGCTCACGGCATATATAGGCGTTCCGGTAGTGGCGGCGGTGCTTGGGTAAAAAGTGATGTACCCGAAAAATGGACTATTAATTACGGTAAGCTTTGCTTTAATTTAAAGCCAATGGGCTTTAAGCATACGGGTCTTTTTCCTGAGCAGGCTGCTAACTGGGATTGGTTTTCTAAGCTGATTTTTGAAAGGCGCAAGGCGGGAAAAAGCGTAAAGGTGCTGAATTTATTTGCATATACAGGCGGTGCAACGGCAGCTGCCGCTATGGCAGGTGCGGAGGTTGTTCATGTAGATGCTTCAAAAGGAATGGTTGCTTGTGCTAAGGAAAATTTAGCATCAAGCGGTCTTGGAGATGCGCCTGTTAGATATATAGTTGATGATTGCCGCAAATTTGTTGAAAGGGAAATCCGCCGAGGCAATAAATATGACGGCATTATCATGGATCCGCCGTCTTACGGTAGAGGACCAGGCGGTGAGGTTTGGAAGCTGGAGGATGCTGTTTGCGATTTTGTATCCCTTTGTGAAAAGGTTTTGTCTGATGACCCGTTGTTTATGCTGATTAATTCATACACAACCGGTTTAAGCGCCTTGACTATGGGATACGTGCTTGATGTTGAAATAGTTAAGAAGCACGGCGGTAGGGCTGAAACAGCAGAGCTGGCATTACCTGTTACACAAACAAAGAGCTATTTACCTTGCGGTGCAAGCGCACGCTGGGTTGCAAGTGAGGAATAAAAATGTCAAATCCATTGATTAAACTTGAAAACGTATCATACAAATATCCAAATTATGATGTTGAGGAAAATAATTTTGCTGTAAATAACGTTTCCTTAGAAATTGAAAAGGGTGAATTTGTTGCTATTCTCGGTCACAATGGTTCGGGTAAGTCAACAACTGCTAAGCTGATAAATTTAATTCTAACTGCCGATAGTGGTAAAATTTACGTTGACGGTAAAGATATTACCGATGAAAATTTAACAGATGATGATGTTTTTGAGGTTAGAAAAAAGGTTGGTATGGTTTTTCAAAACCCGGATAATCAGATTGTTGCTACCGTGGTTGAGGAGGATGTGGCATTCGGTCCCGAAAACTTAGGGCTTCCTCCAAAGGAAATTAGGCAAAGGGTTGATGAGGCGTTGGAAATCGTTAATATGAAGGAGTACGCAAGACATGCTCCCCATAAGCTGTCAGGTGGACAAAAGCAGCGCATAGCCATAGCGGGAACAATCGCTATGAAGCCCGAATGTATTATATTTGATGAATCTACCGCAATGCTGGATCCACAGGGCAGAAAAGAGGTAATGAATACAATAAAACGCCTTAACAAAGAGGGGATGACTGTTGTTTTGATTACCCACTATATGAACGAGGCTGTAATGGCAGACAAGGTTATAGTTATGAAAAACGGCTCTGTTTATTTAGAGGGGACTCCAAACCAAGTTTTTTCGCAGCCTGAAAAATTGTGGAGTGCCGGTCTTGAAGTGCCGCAAAGCGTGGAGCTGATAGACAAACTAAACAAAGAGCTTTCCCTAAGCATTCCGTTACAGGTTTATGACAGTGATACCTGTGCGGAGCTGATTAAAAACGAATTAAAGTAATTAAAAACAAAATTTTAAGGTAAAAAAATGTCAATTGTTGAATTAAAAGAAATAAATTTCATTTATGGCAAGAAAACCCCGTATGAGATAAAAGCCCTTGATAATATTAATCTTAAAATTGAGGCAAACTGTATTACAGGAATTATAGGACACACAGGCTCCGGAAAATCAACTCTTATTCAGCTTTTAAACGGCTTGATAAAGGCAGATAGCGGTACTGTGTATCTTGATGGCAGCGATATATGGGAAAAGCCTAAGGAAATCAGTAAAATAAGATTTGCTGTCGGCATGGTTATGCAATACCCGGAGTACCAGCTTTTTGCAGATACGGTAAGAGAGGATATTGCTTTTGGACCCAAAAATATGGGGCTTGACAGCGAGGAAATTGAAAAAAGAGTACTTCAAAGCGCAGAATTTTGCGGTTTAGACAAGGATATTCTTGATAAATCTCCCTTTGATTTATCCGGCGGACAGAAAAGGCGAGTTGCCTTAGCGGGTGTAATGGCTATGAATCCTAAGGTTTTAGTTTTGGATGAGCCGGCAGCGGGACTTGACCCAAAGGGCAGACGTGAAATACTTGGCGGAATCAAGGAATTCCAGCGGAAAAGCGGCACTACTGTGATTATTGTCAGTCACAGTATGGAGGATATGGCAATGTACTGTGACAGAGCCATAGTTATGTGTCACGGTAAAATTGTTGCTCACGGGACCTGCTGTGAGGTTTTTTCGCAACATAAATTGCTGTTGGATGTGGGCTTGGATGTTCCTGAAATTACCGGTATAATTTTGGCTTTGCGAGAAAAAGGAATAGATATTTCCGATAACATATACACAGTTGACGGTGCTGTTGAAGCAATAAAAAGCTATTATCAAAGCAGCAAACGTGAAAGGGGTGTGTAGTATGGAAGCTTCATTTGGCGTATATTACGAAAAAAACTCTCCAATACACCAGCTGGACCCGAGAACAAAGCTTCTATTTATGATTGCGTTTATAGTTTGCATTTTTGCAGCAAATGATATGTACGCATACCTAATGCTTATTGGCATAACGGTGTTGTCGGTTATAGTCAGCCGTGTGCCGATACTTATGGTGTTAAAGGGCTTGAAACCTATTTTTATAATTGTAATAATTACCACCATTCTTAATTTGTTTTGGACAGATGGCTATACTGTTTTATGGTCTTGGTGGATTATTACAATTTACAAAGAAAGCTTGATAAGAGCAGGTATGCTCGCTTTAAGAATTGTTATTTTGATGGCATGTACCAGCTTGTATTTTTCATACACCACAACGCCTATTGAATTAACTGACGGAATAGAAACAGGGCTATCCTTTTTGAAAAAAATAAAGGTTCCTGTTCACGAATTTGCTATGATGATGACAATTGCCTTGCGCTTTATCCCTACGCTTGTAGAAGAAACGTCTAAGATTATGAATGCACAAAAGGCAAGAGGAGCGGATTTTTCAAGCGGAGGATTAATAAAACGGGCAAAGGCACTTATTCCTATTATTATCCCGTTGTTTGTGTCTTCATTCAGGCGAGCTGATGAATTGGCAACCGCTATGGAGTGTCGCTGTTATCGTGGCGGTACAGGCAGAACTCGTATGAGAGTTTTGAAAATGAAGGTGAAGGACTATGTATTTTTACTTTTGACGGCAGGGATGATTGCGGGTGTTATTCTTTTAAACATTTACGGTAAAGGCTATAAGGTATAATTAAAGAGAGGGCACAGGTGTATGGATAAGGTTTTATTGACAATTGCATACGATGGTAGGGCATATCACGGCTATCAATTACAGGAAGACTTACCAACAGTTGCTCTAATGTTAAACAAGGCTGTTAATTCTGCCTTTGGCTTTGAATGTAATGTAACAGGATGTAGCAGGACAGATGCAGGCGTGCATGCTCTTGGCTTTTGTGCAGCTGTATCGCCCAAAAATGAAAATGACACAATTACCGTGCCCATTGATAAAGTACCCATTGCTATAAACATAAAGCTACCGCCCGATATTGCAGTTTTATCCGCAAAAGAGGTTGCACCTTCCTTTCACCCAAGATATGATGCAAAGGCAAAGCAATATGTTTACAAAATTCATGCGAACCGTATTAAAAATCCATTTTATGTAGGTCTTGCGTTGGAGTACGGCAGAGAAATAAGTGACGAAGGTATCGAAAAAATGAATCAAGCGGCACAATATTTCCTTGGCACACACCGTTTTGATGCGTTCATGGCACAAGGCTCTAAGGTTGAAGACACTGAAAGAACGGTGTATGAGGCAAGGGTGGAAAGAAATAACGATTTGGTGGAGTTTACTGTTAGCGCAAACGGATTTCTTTATAATATGGTAAGAATAATGGTGGGAACACTGTTAAGAGTGGAGCAGGGGAAGATAGCTCCAAGGGATATTGTAGGTATCATAAATTCCCAAAATAGAGAAAATGCGGGCTTTACCGCAAAACCTGACGGGTTATATTTGAAAACAATTTGTTACGATTATTGACAAATGCCTAAAAGCAGGTTATAATATAAAAGCAATCAAAAAAGTAGTCTGAAAATTGAGAAAGGGGGCTTTGAATGGTTGTAAGCTTAATATTTGATATTGTACTGGCATTAATATGCTTAGTGACTGTTATTAGAAATGCTGTTCGCGGTTTTATTAAATCATTTGTTGTTTTAATGAAATCTGTGTTAGCTGTATTTCTTGCATATTTGTTCAATGCTCCGTTAGCGCGGGGAATTAGCTCTTGGATTTTTCAAGACCTATCACACGGTTGGGTAAGAGGTTGGATGACATCCACTGCGCAAGAGGGCGGAGGATACGCTCTTTACCAAATCTTTGACGGCATTCCGGATTGGTTTACAAGGGTTGCCATATCTCACGGCGTTGACAAAGAAACGGTGCAGTATTATTTTGTTGAAAATAATTTAGCAACAGAAGAGGTTGTAAATGAATTGTCAGTTCCCTTAGGCAATGCTTTGTCAATGCTTATTTCCTCTGTTGTTGCCTTCATAGTTATATTCATTGTTATTGAAATTTTGCTTGTATTTGTCGGAAAGCTTTTGTATAAGCTTGAAGATGCGCCAATATGGCGTATTGCAAACGTTATCTTAGGTGCTTTAATAGGCGCACTTATCTCAGCCGTAATAGTGTGGCTCTTGTCAATGGCTGTTATATATGTGTTCAATTTTGGCTCTAATTATTATCCTGATGTATTTAAACAGGAAATCATTGACAAAACGGTCATAGTGGAGTTCTTTGGGAACCACAATTTGTTTACAATAGTAAAAGGCTGGTTCAGTTAAGGAATTCACTTTATTAGAATAGAAAGGGGGTATAGCGGGTGAGCGCAAGCGTCATTATAGATATAATTTTAGGTGTTTGTGCGTTGCTTACAATAGTTAAATTCACAATAAGAGGCTTTGTTGGAAGCGTTTTAGATACCGCAAAGGTGTTTTTGGCCGCTATACTTGCATATCTATTAAGAATTCCCGTTGCAAAACTGTTTGATGGCTGGTTTATGCGCGACGGTATTGTAAATTGGGTAAGAAACTCTCTTATTTCCTCTCTTGAAGGAAATGATGCATTTATCAATTTTATAGATTTGTATAAAAACGTTCCTGCATTTTACAACAAGGTTCTTGTAAACTTTGGGCTTGGGGACGTAAGTGCGCTTGACGGGATGGAAACTGCAAGCTATGCACAGGTGGACGCTTTGGCACTTGATATAGGCTCTGCTATTTCAATGCTCTTGTCAACCGTACTTGCAGTAATTGCGATATTTATTATATCAATTATTTTGCTCTCAATACTTGTACGGTTATCAGATGGTTTGCTTGTGATAGCGTCTTTAAGCAGGGTGAACCGTTTACTTGGCTTTTTGCTTGGAATCGTTGTTGCGTTCGCAATAATATGGTTGACCTCATTCGTTCTTGAATTTTTGGTTGACGTAACAGGTGGCTTTGGCGGTAAGCTATCTCGTGATGATTTAAATAAATCAATGCTGATGGGCTTGGTTAATTCGATTTTATAAAGGTGACATAAAGGAAAAATTAATATGGAAATGTGCGCAAGATGTAAAAAAAGACCGGCAACGGTTTATATTATGAAGCTGGAAAATGGCGTTCAAAAGCAAGAGGGATTGTGCTTGCAATGTGCCAAGGAGCTTGGAATAAAGCCTGTGAATGATTTTATGAAAAGAATGGGCATTTCTGAGGAAGAGCTTGAAAATATGGAAAAAATGATTGCCGAGGGGCTTCCGATGCTTCAAGAAAACGATGAAGACGGTGAAGATGACAGCCCTACAATAGATTTTTCCAAGCTGATGCGAAATGCAGGCCTTGGTAGCGGAGAAAAAAAGGATGGCACTAATGAAAAGGGAAAGAAGAAAAAGGACGAACGGAAGAATTTAAATACCTTTTGCCATAATCTAACACAAGATGCCATAAACGGAAAGCTGGATAAAATCGTAGGCCGGCAAAGAGAGCTTGAAAGAGTAATTCAGATTTTATCAAGAAGACAAAAAAATAACCCTTGCTTGATTGGTGAGCCCGGTGTTGGTAAAACTGCTATTGCAGAGGCATTGGCGCAAAGGATAGCAAGCGGCGATGTACCATATAAGCTTAAAAATTGTGAGGTTTATTTGGTAGATTTAACAGCTCTTGTTGCAGGAACACAGTTTAGGGGACAGTTTGAAGCAAGA
Organism: Clostridia bacterium; assembly: GCA_017623975.1. Classification (GTDB taxonomy): domain Bacteria; phylum Bacillota; class Clostridia; order Oscillospirales; family CAG-272; genus RGIG2000. The sequence continues at coordinate 27,980 of JAGANX010000049.1, read as the reverse complement.
ATTAACGGTCTTCTGAACGAAGTAAAGGCGGCAGGAAACATAATTCTTGTAATTGATGAAATTCATAACATAGTAGGTACAGGCAACTCAGAGGGCAGTATGAATGCTGCAAATATATTAAAGCCAGCACTGTCAAGAGGAGAAATTCAAGTTATTGGTGCAACAACTCTTAAAGAGTACCGTAAGTACATTGAAAAGGACAGTGCTCTTGAAAGAAGATTTCAGCCGGTTAAGGTTGATGAGCCGTCAATTGATGAATGTATTGAAATGATAAAGGGCATCAAGAGCTATTATGAAATTTATCATGGAGTTAAAATACCTGATGAAATGGCAAGATGCGCCGTTGTTATGAGTGAAAGATATATAACTGACTGGTTTTTACCTGACAAGGCAATTGACTTAATTGATGAGGCTTGCTCTCACATTGTTCTTCATGCTCCTCACATAAATGAAAGGCATAGGGTCATTGAAAAGCTTGCACAAATTGATGCAAATACAGACACGTTAAACGCAAAAATAGCAGAAGGCGGTAATCCCCCAACTGAAAATGAGTCTCAGCAATTGGCAGAGCTTAAAACAGAAAGGTCAATGCTTTTGCTTGATAAAGAAAAGCTTGACAAAGAGTGCGAAAACACGGTTATGACAAAGCAGGACCTGGCAGGGGTTGTTGAAATTTGGACAGGTATTCCTGCAAGCAATATTTCTGAGGAAGAGTTTGAGAGGCTTGCAAATCTTGAACCTAATCTGAAAACAAGAATAATCGGTCAAGATGAAGCGGTTAAGTCCTTGTCAGCTGCAATCAGAAGAAACAGAGCAGGCGTCAGTGTGAAAAAACGCCCCGCATCTTTTATATTTGCTGGACCCACAGGCGTTGGTAAAACAGAGCTTGTGAAAACCTTGGCAAAGGAGCTTTTCAATTCTGAGGACTCTCTTGTTCGTCTTGATATGTCAGAGTATATGGAAAAGCACTCTGTTTCCAAAATAGTTGGCTCTCCTCCCGGCTACGTAGGGTATGACGAAGCAGGACAGCTGACGGAAAAAATCAGACGCTCGCCGTACTCGGTTGTATTATTTGATGAGATTGAAAAGGCTCATCCCGATGTTCTCAACATACTTTTGCAAATTTTGGATGACGGTAAAATTTCCGATTCGCAGGGAAGGCTTATAAATTTTGAGAACACTGTTATAGTTATGACAACAAATGCCGGTGCTAACATTAGCTCTTCTCAGGCTGGCTTCGGCGCAAGCGGTGAAAGTATAGATAAGGAACGAACAGAAAAGGCACTTTCATCCTTCCTCCGTCCGGAATTTTTGAACAGAGTGGATGAGATAATAACCTTCCGTTCTCTTGATGAAAACGATTTCGGCAAAATAGCAAAAATCATGTTAAATGATTTGAAGGAAGCGTTGAGCGAAAGGAACATTACTTTCAGTTTTACTAAGGATGTGTGCGAGTTTGTGGCAAAAGAATCGTTTAGCAAGAAGTTTGGCGCAAGAAATATGAGAAGATATATACAGACACAGATAGAGGATAAATTGGCAGAGGCAATGATATTTAAAATCAAAGGCAACATTTCAATGGCATCCGTGACAATTAAAAACGGAAGCATTAAGGTTGATTGCGTGTAATGCCTATTCGATTCTTTGTATAATATCCAGGATGCGTATTTTTAAGGAATACGCATCTTTTTTTTTCGTTATAACAAACAAATTGAACAAAAAATCTTGAAATTATCGCGTGCGTATGATAAGATATAATAAATAAATGTTTTTTGGAGGCCGTTTTATGAAAAAAGGACTTTGTTTGTTACTTTCTTTTGTGTTTTTGTTATCATGTATGCCATTTGCGGTGTTTGCTAATGAAACCGGTGAAACAGGGGAGAATGAGGAGATTAGTAACGTTGCCTTGAACGAAAGCGCACTTGCGTATTCGTCAAGCGAAAAAAATACATTATGGACACCTGCCGGTTCCTTGAATGACGGTCAGTACAGCAAGGATACATGGCAAGGCTGGGAGGTTGGCTATCCTGAAATTATATACGGTTCTGATACCTCTGCGGGCTTCTCGGGTCAATACTACGGTATAAAGTTCAGAAACAGCGAATATTATGAAATTCATAACATCTACATAAACTTAGGCTTGCACGCTGCCATGGGCGGTCAAAACGCGCATTTTGTCGTTCAGTGCTTGGTTGAAGGTGTTTGGGTGACCGTTAAAGAATTTTCAGATTCTGATACTAAGCCTCTTGCATATGACTCATACGAGGATGCTATGGCGAATGACACAAGCTTCTATCATATCCCGGCGGAAATCAGTATTGATTTGGAAACACCCGTTACAACCAATAACGTAAGGGTTACTCTTAGCAATTACGGTAAGAACTATCCCGGTGGAGATGTTTTGATATTCCCATATGTGTATGAAATGGAGCTTAACGGCAAGCGCGGTATAACCCCTGACCTTGAACTTCCTGAGGGTGCGATAGTTTCTACAAATATTGGCTATCATTCGTATCCGGAAGCATCTTCATCCACTTCATATAGATATCCTTATTGTGCAATTGACGGTAAGCCTACGACATATTGGTCACCAAGAGGCAAAAATCAAGGTGAATACTTGTCACTTGTTTTCAATGAATTCAAGAAGATAAATAAAGCAGTTATCAATTTTGGCGAATATTTAAATGGTATGAGTGTTATTGATTATGCGTTTGATATCGAGGTCTTGGTTGGCGGTGAATGGGTTAAGATGGCAAGCGGTACTGCCTTCGATGAAGAAAATGAAAGCTTAATTACAGAGTATTCCTTTGCTGATGTTGATACAAACGCTATTCGTGTAGTGTTTACGGAAAATTACCAAAAAGCCCCATCAGTGTATGAATTTGAAGCACATTTGAGCAATGATAAAACATATTATGTTGAAGACAGGTTTGACGTGTTTGAAAGAAGCTCTGCTTCAAAGGGCAATATTGCAATTATCGCACAGCCTTATGCAAATCTCGATTTTGTTCCTTATTCTGATGTAAACTACATAGTTGACGGCAAGACCGGAATCTTTGATTATGTTTGGTTTACAGGCGTTATTGATATGCCATCATATTGCGGCATTAAATTTGATAAAAAACAGTTGATAGACAGAGTAGCTCTTTATTTCTACGTTCCCGAGGTGGAGGGCACGGATATTATGAGCATTCAAATTCAGGCGAAAATCGACGGTGAATTTGTTACCTTGGTTAATACTAAGTCCTACCATGAAGAATTAAAATATTCACCCGCCTTCAAGTTTGACCCTGTTGAAACAGACGATATAAGAATTTTATATACCGCCGGCAACGGTACATTTGCTCATTTGAAGGAAATTGAAGCGTATTCTCCAAACGGCTGCGTGCCTATGTTTGATGGCTTGGTTGCTATGGCAGATGCACCTACGTTTATTGATTGTACAAGCGGCAATGCACAAAGCGTTAATGAAGCAGGTAACACAATAGGTACGGTAAAAGCGGAGGAAATGGTATCCGTTTCAACCGAATCAAATGTGATAGGCTCAGAAAATATAGAAGCAGGCTTGATTTCTAACGGTGATGAGCTTACGAATGAAAACAATACAGTTTTGATTGCTTCTGTTGTAATAGGTGTCGGTATAATGGCTTTGCTTGTTGCTTCAATAGCTTTGGCAATTGCAAAGAAAAGAAAATTTAATTGATAGTTGGCTCAACTAAAAAGAGCATAAAATAAATCATTGTTTTAAGAGAATTAGGAGGAAAACAACAATGAGCTTTAAAAATCAGTATCTTAACGAGTTAATGGAAAGAGTAGTTAAGAGAAATGCAAACGAACCGGAATTTCACCAAACAGTAAAAGAGGTTTTGGAATCCATAGAGCCGGTTGTAGAAGCACGTCCCGAGTACATTACAAGCGGCGTACTTGAAAGAATGGTTGAACCTGAAAGAATTATTAAATTCAGAGTTCCGTGGGTTGACGACAATGGAAAGGTACAGGTAAACAGAGGATTTAGAATCCAGTTTAACAGTGCAATCGGTCCATATAAGGGCGGACTCCGCTTCCATCCATCAGTTTATGAAGGAATTATTAAGTTCCTCGGCTTTGAACAAACATTTAAGAACAGCTTGACATCACTTCCTATGGGCGGTGGTAAAGGCGGCTCTGACTTTGACCCACAGGGCAAGAGCGATGCTGAGGTTATGCGCTTCTGCCAAAGCTTTATGACAGAGCTTTCAAGACATATTGGTGCTGACCTTGACGTTCCGGCAGGTGATATCGGCGTTGGCGCGCGTGAGGTTGGTTATATGTTCGGTCAATATAAAAGACTTCGTAACGAGTTTACAGGCGTTTTAACAGGTAAGGGTGTTTCATACGGCGGTTCTCTTATTCGTCCTGAGGCAACAGGCTACGGTGCTGTTTACTATACAGTTAATATGCTTGACTACTTCAAGGATACAATAAAGGGCAAAACCTTTGCAATTTCAGGATTTGGTAACGTTGCTTGGGGTACTGTTAAAAAGGTAAACGAGCTTGGCGGTAAGGTTGTTACTATCTCCGGTCCTGACGGTTATATCTACGACAAAGACGGTATTTGCACAGAGGAAAAGATTAACTTTATGCTTGAAATGCGTGCTTCCTGCCGTAACAGAGTTCAAGATTATGCTGATAAATTCGGCGTACCGTTCTTCAAGGGTGAAAAGCCGTGGGGCGTAAAGGCTGATATCTTGATGCCATGCGCAACACAAAATGAGGTTGGTATGAAGGAAGCTGAGGCTATTGTTGCAAACGGAGTAAAGTATTATGTTGAGGTTTCTAATATGCCTACAACTAATGAGGCTATTGCATACTTGAAGGCAAATGGCGTTATTGTTGCTCCTTCAAAGGCTGTAAATGCAGGCGGCGTTGCTGTATCAGGTCTTGAAATGTCACAAAACTCCATGCGTTATAGCTGGACTGCTGAGGAAGTAGATGAAAAGCTTAAAGGCATTATGAAAAATATCTTTGATAACTCAATTAAGGCATCTAACCAATACGGCTTAGGTGATGACTTGGTAGCAGGCGCAAACATTGCAGGCTTCATTAAGGTTGCTGACGCAATGCTTGCACAGGGTGTTGTATAATAGCATAGATTTTCTACATTTATTATTAAATATCATCTATTTATAAAAGATTTACAAAAAATTACACATTTCGTATTGATTTTTGTGCAAACATATAGTATAATAATTGCGGCGAAATGTAAAAATAATTATTAGGAGGTCTATAATGAAAAAGTTTTTCGCACTTTTACTCGCTGCTTTGATGCTTCTTCCATGTATCGTAGCATGCGGTAAAACAAACGATGATCCTGTTGATTCTTCTGAGTCAAGCAAGCAACAGCAAGACAATACAGATCCATCAACAAAACCATCAACCGGAACTTCAAACTCTGACAAGCCGGGTTCTGGCAGCTCAGACAATAGCAGCACAGAGGGTTCAAAACCAGGCGATGAAACACCACCAAGTGGTTCCACAGGTTCCTCAACAGGCGGTTCCACAGGTACAACTGACACCACAGTTCCAAGCGGCTCCACTGGTTCTTCAACAGGCGGTTCTGGTGTTGACCCAAAACCACCACAACCGGATATATACCCGGAAGTTGTAACAAAATGGGAAGGTAGCACACTTAACATTCTTGCAACAATTTGGACCGGTGAAGCACCAAGTGCTCCTTGGTCACAGGTTGAATTGACAGTAGGTGAAAATGACTGGAACAGCACAGCTGGCTTTGGCGTTATCATTAACTCTGCTGTTCTTAGAAGAGCGCAAGAGATTAAAGATACATACGGCGTTGAGCTTAACTGGATCAATGCCCGCGGTAGCCAAATCGCAAACATCATTAGTGAGGCAATCGTTTCAGGTGCCGGTACAAAATACCACATCGCTATGCCACGTATGATGGAAGCGCAAACAATCGTTTCAGGTAACAGTATTTATGATTTAGCAAATAGAGAATACATCAATCTTTCAAATTCATATTACAGCCAAACAGCGGTTGAATCTTACACAGTTTATGATCACACATTGTTTGCAGCAGGTGACTTCTCATTCCTTGATGAGCAAACATCTTACTTGATTTACTACAACGTTGCTATGACAACAGGCTTCGAAGCTTTCCCTGACCTTTATCAATTGGTTAAGGACGGCAAGTGGACAATTGACCAAATGACAAACGTTGCTAAGCTCGTTAAGAAGAACGAGGGTGATCCAAACTGGACTGATGACGATACATACGGCTTCGGTACAACAAATATGTCCCGTTTCTTCCAATACAGTGGTATTAAACAGGTTTCCGTTGGCGAAAGTAAGTATGGCGGAATGGAATACAAGCTTTCTCTTGACGATCCAAAGGTTGGTACACTTATCGACAAGATTCTTACAATCACAGGCGCTGACTGGGCAAGAACAAGTTGGGATGGCGACTATACTGCACTCCAAGCTGCATTTACAGAAGGAAGACTTTTGTTCTATAACGAGGTTATTCAAAAGTCTGACTACTTTGCACAACAGACAGATGAGTTCAAGGTAGGTCTTCTCCCATGTCCAAAGCTTTCTGAAAGCCAAGACACATATTACACACCATGCTCATACCAGAGTGTAGTTATGTGTATTCCTAAGGCAACTCCTGACAGAGAAATGTCTGACTACTTCTTTGAAATTCTTTCTTATACAGGTCAAAAATTCATAATGTCCGCGTATAAGGAAAACCTTAGAACAAAGCTTGACCCTGAAACAGCAGCAGACAGTATGCACATTATTGAAGAATACATCTTCAAGAACCTCTGCTATGACCAAGGTTACATGTACGGCTGGAACGGCTTGCTTTCAAGCGTTCAAAACGAGTCTTATGCTTCCGGTAAGAACAACTTCACATCTGAATATACAGATGCAGCGGAAGAGGCTCTTGCAACACTCGCAAACTGGAACCTTGCTTGGTACGACTATACTGAGTAATCATACAAACAAAATGGGCTGATTTCAGCCCATTTTTGTTATTTATCGTTGAAAAAAATATATAAATATGATATACTAATTAAAAAAGTATTCATGGAGGCAATTAAATGGCAATTGTATTTAACAGTGTAGATAAAACATATACACTTACTACAAAGAACACAATGTATCAAATGAAGGTTGATGAATGTGGTGTCTTAGAGCATACATATTATGGCGCAAAAATGGATTATATGGATATGCACTACGGTGTTGAGTGTGTGTACGGAGCATCATTTTCTCCTAATCCCGCAGATTATCCTGATGAAAAGTGGGCATACTCATATAATGCATTGCATCAAGAGCTTTCTTGTGCAGGTATTGGAGATTTTAGGTTGACTGCAATGGGTGTGCGCAACGGTGACGGTTCATTTGGTGCAGAGCCACGCTTTGTTTCTGCGAATATCGAAAAAGGAAAATATTCCTTAAGCGGCTTGCCATCATTTTACGGTGATGATGCCGATACTCTTGTTGTAACCTTAAAGGATAACACAAACGATGTATACTTCCATTTATACTATGGTGTGTTTGAGGAATATGATTTAATAACAAGAAGTGTTGTAGTCGAAAATAAAACAAATTGTTCAATAAAGCTTGAAAAAGCAATGACTCTCACGTTAGATTTACCAACCGGCTCATATGATATGGTGTATTTCCACGGCAGACACACAAGGGAAAGGATGCTTGAAAGGACAAGCATCAAGCATTCCCGGATTTCCGTTGCAAGTATGCGAGGCGCTTCCTCTCATATGGAAAACCCATTTGTTGTCGTTTGTGACAAAAATGCTAACGAGGAATATGGCTCTGCTTGGGGTATAGGCTTAGTTTACAGTGGTAACTTCCTAATTTCCGCAGAAAAGAATTTACAAGAGAAGACACGTGTGGTTGCAGGTATCAACCCTGAAAACTTTAATTTTGAGGTTGAACCAAACGGTAAATTCACTTGCCCTGAGGTTGCTATGGTGTATAGTGATAGCGGCTTTGCTAAAATGTCAAATTCCTTCCATAAAGCAATTCGTAACAACCTTTGCAGAGGAAAGTTTAAAAATGCTATGCGCCCGGTATTGATTAACAACTGGGAAGGAACGTATTTTGATTTCAATGCAGACAAGCTTGTTGCCATGGCACACGAGGCACAAAAAATGGGCGTAGAGCTGTTTGTTATGGATGACGGCTGGTTTGGTAAGCGTGATAACGATAGGTGTGCATTAGGTGATTGGACGCCAAACGAGAAAAAGCTGCAAGGCACACTATCTGAGCTTGCACAAAGAATCAATAACGAAGGTATGAAATTCGGTATCTGGTTTGAGCCGGAGTGCATTTCAGAGGATAGTGACCTTTATCGTGCTCATCCCGACTATGCCCTTGCAATGCCTAACAGAGCACCGCAAGTATCGAGAAATCAGTACGTATTGGATTTCTCCCGCAAGGATGTTGTAGATAATATTTATAACCAACTCGTTAAGGTTCTTGACAGTGCCAATATTTCTTATGTAAAATGGGACTTTAACAGACACATAACAGACCTATATAGTGTTGCACTACCCGCAGACAAGCAGGGCGAGGTATATCATCGCTATATGCTCGGACTTTACGATCTGCTTGAAAAAATCACAAGCAAATATCCTGACATATTGTTTGAAAGCTGCTCCGGTGGCGGCGGACGCTTTGATATGGGTATGCTCTATTATATGCCACAGGTTTGGACAAGTGATAACAGTGATGCAATTGACCGCTTGAAAATTCAGTACGGAACATCCTTTGCATATCCTGTTTCTACAATGGGCGCACACGTTTCTGTTTGCCCTAACCACCAAAATGCACGCGTAACTCCTCTTAAAACGAGAGGAAATGTAGCTTATTTTGGTACATATGGCTTGGAGCTTGATGTAACCAAGATGACAGATGAGGAAAAAACAGAAATTGCTCGTCAAATAAAGGAATTTAAAAAGTATTACGAGTTAATTCAACGTGGTGACTATTATAGGCTAATATCACCGTTTACACCTGATGAAAGCTTGTATTGCGCTTGGGAAACTGTAAAGCCTGACGGTAGTGAAGCACTTGTATGCGCAGTTCGTTATGAAACAGATGCTTGTACAGCCCCTGAGTATGTAAAGGTTAAAGGACTTTGCCCTGAAAAGAAGTACAGGATAAACGGTGGGGATAGAGTATATACAGGCTCTGCACTTATGAACATTGGTTTTATGCTTGAATACGATTTCTTTTCATATCCATCAAGACTTTACCACATTACATTAGCATAAAAAAGTAAAGGTGGCAGTTTTGCCACCTTTATTTATATATTTCTTCCAATTTTTTATTGAATTCCTCGGCAGTATTATATCCCATCTTTTTAAGACGGGAATTCATGGCAGCGATTTCCAAAATTACCGCCAAATTCCTGCCTGGACGAACAGGTACGTTAATATAAGGCACTTGAATACCGAGAATATCTATATTTTCTGTTTCCAAACCAAGTCTGTCGTATATTTTACCTTCAATCCAAGGCTCAAAGTTGATAACAAGCTCGATTTTTTCAGTTTCTTTAACAGATCCGGCACCAAAAATACGGCGGATGTCAATAATTCCAATACCACGCAGTTCCATATAGTGCCTAATAATTTCGGGAGCTTTACCAACAAGAGTTTTTTCGGACACCTTGCTAATCTCAACAGCATCGTCAGCAATTAAACGGTGACCGCGCTTAATTAATTCAATAGCGGTTTCACTTTTTCCGATTCCGCTGTCGCCTGTGATTAATATGCCTTCACCGTAAACCTCAACTAAAACACCGTGTCTTGTAATGGTAGGTGCTAAGTGAACCTTTAAGGAGGCGATAACCGAGGAGATAAAGCTGTTTGTGGAAACGGAGGTTTTGAGGAGAGGAATTTTAAATTCCTCAGCAAATTCAATCATTTCCGGATAAGGACCGATGTTCCTTGCAGTGATGATGCAAATTGGTTTTTTCTCCATAAATGCGCGTAATTTGTCTCTGCGCTCTTGTGGAGTGCATTTAGCAAGATAAATTGCTTCGACCCTGCCAATAATATGGATTCTTTCAGGGTCAAAATAGTCAAAGAAGCCTGTTAACGGAAGTCCGGGACGGTTAATTTCAGGCCTTGTGATAATAACTGAATCTAAATTATCAGGCGCATATATGGTTTCAAGGTTGAATTCCTTGATAAGTGTAGTTAATGCAACGGATTTTGTGGTTTTAGCGTTGTTATCCATAATTTCCTCCTATGCCGACCTCGTGAAAATCAAAAGATACATGAGGCTACTTTAATTTATTTTAGCATAAGAAAAAAGAAAAAGCAACAAGTAAAGGAAAATAAAGGGAAAATATGAGAAGAAAAGGTAATATGGGCAGGCAAGAGCCGCCAACAATTGTAGCTGACCTAAACGGGAATGTAATATATTTAAACAATAGAGCCAAAACTGACTTGTATCCCATAAAGATAGGTAATAGCATATCAAAATATGTAGATTTGAATTATATTAGAAAGCTGTCAGTTTTCGACAATAGAATAGATGTAGTAGTACCAACAGGCTGCAAATTTGAAAAGGTAGTAGTGAAAATTGTGGGATCAGGTGCTACAAAGACAGTTGAACTTTGCTTTTTCCATTCTACCGGTGTGGGGGATGATGAAATAACAGAGGATAAAAAGCTGTTTTCTGCATACGCTGAGATTATAGGTAAGGGCGTAACCGGCAGTGTTAAGCTAAACGATTTGGTGCTTAAAGTAATAGATGCAATGCAGGAGGATCTAAGGTTTGCTTACAGAAAATTTGAATTTGAAAAATCAGAAGTGGAAACGGATCTTTACGTTAATTTTAACCATCTTTCTACTTTGATAGTAGGTATGATAATTGCACTGAATGAAATTGAGTACAGAAACCCAATTAAAATAAGTGTTGATAAAATTTTGGGTAATTTTGTCTTTTCAATTTCCGTGAGCACGAATACGTTTCAAAATACGAGAGGACTTCATGAATTTATGGAGCTTTACCCAAAGATAGCTATGCGCCTGATGTTTCTAACATCTCTTTGTGATGCTGATGGAATAGATTATGATTTTTTAATTAGACCCAATGAAATAAAAACAAGTTTTGTAATAACTGAAATGATAAACAAAACCGGAAAATTCAGTGCAGCTTCCTTTGTACAGGATCAAAAAGCATTTGTTTCTTACGTTATGGATATATTTATGCCTAATACATTAAAAGCAGAGCAAGAATAGCAATAGCATCAAAGCCACCCTCTGTATTGTCCTTTGCTAACAATAGAATTAAAGAAAGAAGTAATAAATCGTCATTTTTAATATTGTCAAAAATATGTGTTATCCCTTTTTCTGCTAAGGGTTTGTCTTTAATATTACTATCACAATTTTCCGTTTTTTCAAGTGGAGTGTGGATTATTTCTTCCGAAATCTTTTCTTCATTCGTTTCTAATTGGTCATTATAAATCAGCTCCTCCGTTTCTTCAACACTTTTGTGGCTTTGCTCAAAAATCTCATGGGCATATGGTGAAACGGAGGTCTTGACCATCGACTTCGGTGCTGTTTCTTGCGCACGGTGTGTTTTCATGCCCATATCTTGTGTAGGCTGCTTGAATCTGTTCCCACTATAATTTTTGGGAATGTTTAAATTATTGTATTTAGTAAACATAATAACCTCATTTTACTAACTTCATTAAGTCGCCAACCTGTGCAATTTTAACAACGGTGTCTATAATTTCACATCTTTCTTGGCTTAAATACGGTTTTAGCGCAAGGAGAAGCTTCGAGTTTTTTGTAATTTTTTCACTAAGCTTTAAAAGTGGAGCGTAGAGGTCGTTTTTTGTACTTTCGCCCTTGGGAGTGTCTGTCTTTTCGCTTTTTTCTTCGGCAGCTTCGCCATTTAATGCAGGTGCAATTGCTTCCATAATTTTCGGTAAGCTGTCATATGTACTATCTTGTGACAACCCTTTTGTAATAGTTGAAATTTTTTCAATTATATCTGGGCTTGAAGCTATTTTTTCAAGTATTGCATCAAAATTATTTTCAGCCATTATCCTTCCCCTTCTTTAAAAGCTCGGTTACTCTTGCAATGTCACTGTCCGTCAGACCGGATAATGTATTTCTCAATTTAGACATATCCCTTGGCTTTTCGAGATTTTTCACATTATTTAGTCCTGATTTTGAAGCGGCGAGCTGTATCGCTTTCCAAAGCTGGTCGTCGTTGAGAGTAAGTACCTTATCGAGCATTTTCTTATCAATTTTCATGATATTACCTCCATTTCATATACTACAATTGTATGTGTAGAAAAATTAATTGACACAAAGGAAGCTGTTTATGAAATTTTTAGTATTTTCAGATTCACATTCAAATTCCAATAACATTAAAAAAGCCATTGATATGCACAAAGGCAGCTGCGACTGCATTATTTTTTTGGGTGATGGCGTCAAGGATGCATTGTATATTCAAGAAATGTATCCGCAAATTCCATTTTTTATTGTAAAAGGGAACTGTGATTTTTTCGCAGGCGGTATTGAAGAAGAAAAGCTGTTGTATTTAGATAATTTTAAAATATTGATTACACACGGACACTTATACGGTGCAAAAAGCGGATATGCCCGCTTGGCATATAGGGCACGAGAATTAGATGCTGATGCTGTATTTTTCGGTCATACTCATACTCCATTGGATGATGTTTTTGAAATTGCGGATAAAAGAATTCAGCTTTTTAACCCGGGGTCAATAGGCTTTGGCGGTACGTTTGGTGTTGTAAATACAAGCGGCAGGGTCCTTGTAACAAACCATGGAAAAATATTATGAAAAATCGCTTAGATACTTGTAAATAATGACAAAGTATGCTATACTTTTTTTAACAATAAAATATTTGTTCGGAGGAATAAATTATGGAAAAGAAAGTAAGAATAGGTATCATCGGTTGCGGTGGTATCGCAAACGGCAAGCACATGCCATCTCTTCAAAAGGTTGCAGAAGCAGAAATGGTTGCTTTCTGCGATATCGTTGAGGAAAGAGCTGTTGAAGCTGCCAAGAAATACGGTGTAGAGGGTGCTAAGGTTTACACTGATTATAAGGAGCTTTTGAAGGATAACACTATTGACGTTGTTCATGTATGTACTCCTAACAGAAGCCACAGCTTTATAACCGTTGATGCTCTTGAATCAGGCAAGCACGTTATGTGCGAGAAGCCAATGGCTATCAACGCTGAGGAAGCAAAAAAGATGGTTGATGCAGCTAAGAGAACGGGCAAGATGCTTACCATCGGTTACCAAAACAGACAAAGAAAAGACGCCATTTATTTGAAGAAGGAAGCAGATGAAGGTGTATTTGGCGATATCTATTACGCAAAGGCAACAGCACTTCGTAGAAGAGCAGTTCCTACATGGGGCGTATTTATAAATGAGTACGAGCAGGGTGGCGGTCCACTTATCGACATCGGTACTCACGCTCTTGACTTGACACTTTGGACAATGAATAACTATAAGCCAAAGTATTGTGTTGGTACTACATATCACAAGCTTAATAACCAAACAGAGGCAGCTAATGTATTCGGTCAGTGGAAGCCTGAGGAATTTACTGTTGAAGACAGTGCTTTCGGCTTCATTGTTATGGAAAACGGTGCTACAATTGTTCTTGAATCCTCATGGGCTATCAATATGACAGAAACAAAAGAAGCCTGTACAACAATCTGCGGTACAAAAGCAGGTGCTAAGATGATTGACCAGGGTATTCTTGAAATCAACGGCGTTAAGCATAATCAAATGTATGAAACAACACCAAACCTTGACGGTAAGGGCGTTGCATTTTATGATGCAGGTAGCTATAATGCCGGTAACCAAGAAGCAAAGCAGTGGATTGAAGCGGTTATCAACGGCACACAGCCAACAGTATTGCCTGAACAAGCTTACTGCGTAACACAAATTCTTGAAGGTATATACGAGTCTGCTAAGACAGGTAAGCCTTACTACTTTAACTAAAATAATGCAAGGGGTGAAGCATTTCGCCCCTCGCTTTAAAAAGGAGATTTTTATGAAATTAAGCGTTTTGGCTAACCTTTACGGTAGCAAACCTCTTGATGAGGCTCTTAGAATTATTTCTTCTCTCGGCGTTCACTCTGTTGAAATCGGCGCAGGCGGTTATCCGGGTAAGGACCATTGCGATCCGGAAAAGCTTTTGGCTGACCCTGCCGCATTGGAAGAATTTAAGAACACCTTTAAAAAGTATGATGTTGAAATTTGCGCACTTGCAACACACGGTAACCCTGTGCATCCCAATAAGGAAATTGCAGCACAGTTCGACAAGGATATGAGAAATACTATTCTCTTGGCTGAAAAGCTTGGAATAGATACAATTATTACATTCTCAGGCTGTCCCGGCTCTGATCCTGATGCAAAGCTTCCAAGCTGGGTAACCTGTCCATGGCCGGATGACTTCCTCGATACACTTAATTATCAATGGAATGATGTTTTAATTCCATATTGGACAGAGGCGGCTGCTTTTGCAAAAGCACACGGTGTTACTAAAATTGCTCTTGAAATGCACCCGGGCTTCTGCGTATACAACCCTGAAACACTTTTGAAGCTGAGAAATGCTGTTGGTGACGTAATCGGTGCTAACCTTGATCCATCGCACTTGATTTGGCAGGGAATGGACCCTGTTATGTGTATAAGAGCTTTGGCAGGAGCTATTTACCACGTTCACGCAAAGGATACTAAGGTAGATAAACTAAACACATCAATTAACGGTGTTCTTGATACAAAGCACTATGGTGATGAAGCTAACCGTTCATGGATTTTCCGTACAGTAGGCTACGGAAACGGAGAAGAATTTTGGAAGGCGTTTGTTTCCAATCTTCGTCTTGTGGGCTACGACAAGGTTCTTTCAATTGAGCATGAGGATAGCTTGATGACAATTGATGAAGGACTTCAAAAGGCTGTTGAATTCCTTGATAAGGTTATGATTAAGGAAGAAAAACCAACAGGCATGCGTTGGGCATAATTTTAATTAGCCTTGCAAACTTAAATATAAAGCACAAAAGGTGTACCCTGCGGTACGCCTTTTGTGTTATTTGCTTTTGAAGTGTTATTTGTTTTCGGAAGGAAGTTCAGGTGTTGGCAATTTTATGTGGTCCTTTGGGTCCACAGCTTTGTCATTTACCTTTAATTCAAAGTGTAGGTGTGGGTCTTGTGCAACCTCATTCATTGCACTTTCTCCAACTGCACCAATTACATCACCCGCTTTAACAGATGCGCCGATTACAAGACCTTCCTTAACCACAGGGTCGAGGTTTTTGTAATAACTGATGGCGTTTCCTGTATGCTCAATTGAAACACAAGTGCCCATAAACGGATCGTCCCAAATGTTCTTTACAACACCGTCAGCAACAGCCATAACCTCCTCGCCTAAGCTTGCAGACAAGTCAACGGCTGTGTGTGTGCGGTAGTCCTCCATTGTTGGGGAAAATACCAACACAGTGTCGCTAAAATCCATATCAAGGGTACAGCTTTTAAGTGGGGAAACAAAGGTAGGCAGCTTGTTGTCTTCTTCAAGCCCCGCATCTGTATTGCCTTGGTCAATTGTGCTGCTTTGTTGTGAAGATGACAGCGGTAAATCTGTCGGGGCATTTCTCCTTGCAACAGTAATAGCAACAATTAAAACTGCAACTACTGTCAAAACTACTGCTAAGGTTAAATAAAAAATTCTCGTATTTTTCTTATCTTGTTCTTCCATGTTTTTAATCCTTTCTAATTAATTGCAAGACTATTATTTGCCTTGATGAAGATAAATATACATTGGGATATTAATTTTCCAAGTTTGTATTTTGGTACAGAATAGCTTATTTAGAATGTTAAAAATTTACAAAACGTTTAGTATGAATTTGCAGTGTCTGTCCTTTTTGTTGACAATTAAGTAAAAATATGATATTATATAATAAATACCGATATAATTGGAGGATACTATGATAAAGATTGAAAGATACAGCGTAATGAACCTTGAAAATGCTATCAGAGGTGCGCGCAATCCTATGAACTCTTGGGCGAAAAGTGACAGCTATTATGATGAAAACGGGAACTACATTTTAGGTGAAAATGACCTTGGCTTAGCAAAAAAGCTTGCAAAAGCGGGCTCAGACCACAGAAAATATCTCCGTCAGATTTTTGTGTCTGTGGATATTACAGCACCACTATATTGGTGGAAGGAATATGACACCTACAAGGTAGCAACCGTTGCTAATTCTACTTCAACTATGCATAAAATTCATTCAAAGAAATTTGAAAGGGCAGATTTTAGCTGTGATAGAATGAGTGAGGGTGCATTAAAGGTTCTTGATGGAGTTATTGAGTACTTAGAGGATGTACGCTTGAAGTACATCGAAACAAAGGATAAATCCTATTGGCACGATATGATTCAGCTTCTCCCATCCAGCTACAATCAAATGAGAACCTGTACCTTTAACTACGAAACGCTTATAAATATTTACTACGCAAGAAGAACCCATAAGCTTGCCGAATGGCATGTTATGTGTGATTGGATAATGTCATTACCGTATGCAAAGGACATTATTGCTGTAAAGGAAGACTAATGTTAGAAAAAGTAATAAAGGGCTATAAGAATCCGCAAGACCCCTGTGTGCGTGTTCGCGTTGGTAGATTTGCAGGCTTTGTGGGTATATTTGCAAACCTCATTTTGTTTGCTATAAAAATTGTTTTTGGTCTTATTTTTGGCAGTATTTCCATTATTGCCGATTCCTTGAATAATTTGTCTGACTCGGGTTCAAATGTTTTAACAGTTGTTGGTTATACCATTTCAGGTAAGCCGGCGGACAAGGACCACCCATACGGTCACGCAAGGATGGAATATTTGGCGAGCCTGTTAATCTCTATAATCGTTACATTTTTAGGCTTTGAAATGCTTACAACATCAATTGAAAAGCTATCATCAGATCCACAGGAGCAGAGGTATAGCGCGGTTGCCATAATAGTTATGGCATCAACCATTGTTGTAAAAATTATAGTTGCCATTCTTAATTTTAAGCTTGGCAAGCATATTGATTCAAAGGCTTTAAAGGCAACAGCAATTGACAGTGTAAGTGACGTTATTGCAACAAGTGCGGTAGTTGTGGGTATGGTACTGACCCCATATACAGGACCATATACCGATGGTGTTATCGGTATCGTAATTGCTGTCTATATTATGGTAATGGGCATAAAGCTTGTGGTTGAATCCTCCAATACATTAATCGGAGAAGCACCTGACAAGGAGTTTACTCATAACATCATTAAAAAAATAAAGAGCTATGAGGGTGTGCTCGGTATTCATGATTTGGTGATACATTCGTACGGGGCTAACAGATGCTTTGCAACCGTACACGTCGAAATTGATGCAGACGGTGAGATAATGCACAGCCACGATTTGATGGACAATATAGAGGCAGATTTTCTAAAAAATGAAGGTATTAACCTTGTTATTCACATGGACCCTGTTTCAATTTCGGATACTGAAACAAATGAGTTAAAGCATAAGTGTATGGAAATAGTCTCATCTATCTCCCAAGAGTATTCAAGTCCTGCATCCTTGCATGATTTTCGTATAGTTAAGGGGGTCACCCATACCAACGTACTGTTTGACGTTAGCATTACAACGGAGTTTGCACTTACAAACGAGGAGCTTTGTAGTGAGCTTTCTCAAAGAATAAAGGAAATCAATCCTCTTTACCACCTTGTTTTGACAATTGATAGGGATTATTATTCAGAAAGATACGGAGAGGAATAAAATGAAAAAGGTATTTGTTTTGTTTGCCCTTATTTTTTCAATAATGGCGTTAACCTTGGCAGTTGGTGCGGCTGACGTAGCTGTGGAGGCAGACGACCAAAGGATATTTAATGCAGAGGGAGAAAGCTTTTATCTTCCTTCATACGTTTCACCAAGCAGCGTTAAGCTTGTACATGACGGAACAAAGAAAATCACCTATAAAAACGCAGAGGGTGAGGTTGCTTCTTTGCCCAGCGGAACAGTTCTCGATTTGACTCCGTTTAAAACAACTGTGCCGTCAGGTCAAGAGTTTTATATGCTTACCACATATACAAACGGTTCAGCAAAAATTTTAGTGTTTAATTTTGCCAATAATCTACCGAGTATTCATATTGAAACAACACTTGGCAGAGATACAATAACTGCAAACAACAGTAAAGACACTATGACAAAGATAACTATTATTAATAAAGACGGTAGTTACGAATATGCAGACAGTTCAAAGAATAGCGAAATCAAAGTAAGAGGTAATGCTACAAAAGCATATGCAAAGAAGCCGTTTCAAATTAAGCTCAATCAAAAAACTGACCTTTATGGAATGGGCGAAAGCAGAACTTGGATTTTGCTTGCAAATTATGACGACCAATCACTTATAAGAAACAATATAATGTATAAAATCGGCGAGCTGCTTGGTATGCACACCTGTGAGTTTAGAAATGTTGATATATATTTAGACGGTCAGTATTACGGCGTTTACCTCCTTTGTGAAAAGGTTAGTATCAGCTCGTCGAGAGTTAATATTTTAGAGCTTGAAAAGCTAAATGACGAGCTGAATTCATCATACAAGCAGTCTGCGGTTAAGGTAACAACAGGTATTCCAAATACGGTAATCACAGAATATGCTTATGTTGACGGTGTAATAAATCCTTCCGATATTACAGGCGGATATTTAATTGAGCTTGATAATAACTATTGGCAAGGAGAGCTTTGTTACTTTATAACCTCATATGGCAGTCACTATGTGGTAAAATCTCCCGAATATGCGTCAAAGGAGCAGGTAGAGTACATCGCCACGCTTTTTGGCGAAATGGAAGAGGCTATAATGTCAAGCAACGGCTACAACCGTTTGGGTAAGCATTACAGTGAATATGCGGATATTGATTCTCTTGTATATGCCTACATAGTAGCAGAATTCAGCAGGAATTATGATGCAGGCTCATCAAGTATGTATTTCTATAAGGATGCTGACAAAAACGGCGAGTATTCCAAAATAGTCAAAGGACCGCTTTGGGACTGCGATAATACTCTTGGAAACATTCATAAAAACGGTGCTTCAAGCCCGGAAGGATATTGGGCAAGAAACAGAAGCATTTGGGCAGGCTTAACAAAGCATAGCGAATTTAATTCTCTTGTTACTAAGGAGCTTGCGAAAGTATATGATGAGATTTTTGATATGATAGACGTCGGCGGATTTGTTTATCAGCAGGTAGAGGATATGGGTCAATCCATTTTTATGGAAAGGTCAAGATGGAATTCTGATAACTATTCAAAGTGGCCGCTGTATTATGACGGCGTTCACTATGATAGATGGCAATCAGCCCCTGTATTTAACTTTGTTGATGGCTATTATTCTTATAATCTTGATAAGGATGATTCTACGGTAATAGGATACCTTTGTGAGCATATTGAAGCAAGGTTGAATTGGCTTGCACAGGAGTGGGGCTGTGATGTAGAGCTTCGTGAAAGATGCTTTGAAATGAAGGATACCACGATAAAAATAAGTCAAAATGCAGTAAATGCATTGGCACATTGTGCAAGAGTGCCGTTACCTATGTCAGCACTTGCTAAAATTAAGCTTGATTATACAAAGGAGTTAATTGACAAGGGTATAGCTGAGGTAACTCCAAGTCAAGCAACGGCAAACGTGTCAAGTGAAAAAGAAAGCGGCTACCCCACACCTGAAATTTCTTTGCTTACCGTTGAGCTTATAGACACTGGTTTTTTCAAAGAAAAGTATTATGTATAATTTAAGGGGATAATACATTAGCAATCCTTATTTTACAAGTGAATACGAAAAAACAGGAATTTTTTGAGATTCCTGTTTTTTATCGTTATTGTGTCACCCTTTTTTGAATAAGTCTGTGGTTCATATCCATACTAACTAAAAAGGAGTGTGGAAAATGAAGGTAGTAATATTGGATTTGGAAAATCCCCAAAAAATAATCGACCATTTTGTTGCTTACGGATATAGCAAATTTATAACATTTTCAAGCATAGATACAGAGTATTATAAGTTAAACGGTATAGATGCTATTAAGATAAACGGTTTTCCAAGCGAAAGCACAAGAGATAAGCTTGTGAAAATTAAAGGTAGCTTAGGTGAAGGTTTTTTCTTAGTATATTCATTAGATATATCTTGTGTAGATTTGGAAAGTGTAGAAAATTTTCATAAAAATCACCAATGCATCACAACCTTAATAGAAAGGGAAAGTAAGATGGTTGGTGCTATTTTTGAAGCTGAGATTTTTGATTATTTATTTGATCCGATTAACTTGGAAAAGGAAGCCCTCGTACAAGTAGGGCAGGATAGTGAACTGCAAATATATAACTAAAAAATGCTTGCAAACGCAAGCATTTTTTAGTTTATTCGAGCTCAAAAGCACCGGTGTAAAGCTGATAATATTTGCCTCTTTGTGCAATCAAATCATCGTGAGAGCCACGTTCAATAATTCTACCCTTATCAAGAACCATAATAACATCGGAATTTTTAATGGTAGATAAGCGGTGGGCGATTACAAACACGGTTCGTCCTTGCATAAGCGCATCCATACCGGCGGAAACAATTGCCTCGGTTCTTGTGTCAATTGATGAGGTTGCTTCGTCAAGAATCATAACAGGAGGGTCGGCAACTGCGGCACGGGCAATTGAAATAAGCTGTCTTTGTCCTTGCGAAAGTCCGCTACCGTTACCGCTTAAAACGGTGTTATAGCCGTCAGGAAGCATAGTGATAAAGGAGTGGGCATTTGCACGCTTTGCAGCCGCAATACATTCCTCATCTGTTGCATCAAGCTTACCGTAGCGGATATTATCCATTACAGTGCCGGTAAACAGATTTACATCCTGTAATACAACGCCTAAGGAACGCCTTAAATCGCTCTTTTTAATTTTGTTAATATTGATGCCGTCATATCTTATTTTACCGTCTGCAATGTCGTAAAAACGGTTTATAAGGTTAGTAATAGTGGTTTTACCGGCACCCGTTGCACCTACAAAGGCGATTTTTTGTCCCGGCTTTGCGTAAATAGAAACATCGTGCAAAACAATTTTGTTTTCTACGTAACCGAAATCCACCTCGTTAAGCCTTACGTCCCCCTCTAATTTAGTATAAGTAACGCTACCGTCAGCAGAGTGTGGATGGCGCCAAGCCCACA
Source organism: Clostridia bacterium (assembly GCA_017623975.1). Classification (GTDB taxonomy): domain Bacteria; phylum Bacillota; class Clostridia; order Oscillospirales; family CAG-272; genus RGIG2000. The sequence goes on along the minus strand of JAGANX010000049.1, from coordinate 6,747 downwards.
TGCCTGTGTGCTTGTCAGCTTCTATAATATTTCCGTTTTCATCATACTTTGCGTCAACAAGTGTTACATAGCCTTCATCAGTTTCCGGTTCTTCGTCAATTAACTCAAAAATTCTGTCAGCACCTGCAAGACCCATAATAATAGCGTTTGCCTGCTGTGAAAGCTGCGAAACGTTATTTGTAAATTGCTTAGACATTCCAAGAAAAGGAATAATAGTTGCAATGTTTAGGTCTTGTCCGGAGAAAGAAATGTTTGGAACATCAAAGAAGTAGAGAATGGTACCGGTAAAAACAAGAAGCACATACAAAATATGACCTAAGTTGTTAATTATGGGCATAAGAGTATTTGCAAATTTGTTAGCAGTAGTTGCGTCATTGCAAAGCTGAGAATTTAATCTGTCAAATTCTTCTTTGCTTTTTGGCTCATGGTTGAAAACCTTAACTACCTTTTGACCGTTAATCATTTCCTCAATATAGCCTTCGCATTTACCAAGAGCTTGCTGTTGCTTTATAAAGTATTTGGCACCGCCGCCACCGATAAATTTTGATGTGATTACCATTAGTACAGCACCAAAAACAACAACCAGAGTAAGCCAAAGGCTAAAATATAGCATAATTGAAAGAACGGTTACAAGAATTATTGCTGAGGTGATAATTTGGGGTAAAGACTGGGAAATAAGCTGACGCAGCGTGTCAATATCGTTTGTGTAATATGACATAATGTCGCCATGCTTATGGGTATCAAAATATTTAATTGGCAGACGCTGCATTTTGCCAAACATAATTGTACGCATTTTGTGCAAGAAGCCTTGGGTTATAACAGCCATGGTTCTTGTTTGAACGAATGCGGCGACAAGACCGAGTACATATATTACGATAAGAACAGCAACAGCGGAAACAATTGTAGGCACAACGGAGTCTAATGCAAATTCAACAGAATTCCCGCTGCTTACAAGACCAAGACCTGTCTCAGCAGCTTCCAACACCTTTTGCTGAAAAATACCGGGTAAAGCGGTTGCAAAGGCATTTATACCAATACAAACAAGAACAAGAACAAAGGGAAGCTTGTAGTACTTAAAAACATAGCTAATCAGTCTTTTAAAAGTACCCTTTTTAGCCTTACGGGTAGGTCTGCCCATCTTAGGACCACGGGGGTTAGCAATTGGTCTGCTCATTCCATTTTACCCCCTTTCGTTTGTGATTCATATATCTCCTTATAAATCGCATTGTCTTTAATTAATTCACTGTGCGTACCAATGCTATCAATTTTACCGTCATCAAGTACAACAATAAGGTCTGCATCCTCAACGCTGGAAATTCTTTGTGCAATAATAATTTTTGTTGTGTTTGGTATTTCTTGTGCAAATGCTTTTCTTATCATAGCATCTGTTCTTGTGTCAACTGCACTTGTGGAGTCATCAAGAATGAGAATTTTAGGCTTTTTCAAAAGTGCCCTTGCAATGCAAAGCCTCTGCTTTTGTCCGCCTGAAACATTAGTACCGCCTTGCTCAATATAGGTGTCATATTTATCGGGGAAGGTTTTTATAAACTCATCGGCACAGGCCAGGGTGCATACCCTCTCCATTTCCGCATCAGTTGCGTTTTCGTTACCCCAACGTAAATTATCTTTAATAGTACCGGAAAAAAGTACGTTTTTTTGCAGAACAACGCTAACGCTGTCACGCAAAGAAACAATATCATAATCCCGTACGTCCTTTCCGCCAACCAAAACCTGTCCAACGGTTGTATCGTAAAGCCTTGGTATAAGCTGAACAAGAGTTGATTTTGCACTTCCTGTTCCGCCTATTATACCCACAGTTTGACCTGACTTAATATGCAAATTCACATCAGAAAGTGCATATCTTTCGGCACGCTCGGAATACTTAAAGCTAACGTTTACAAAATCAATATCGCCGTTTTCTACTTCATATACAGGTGATGGAGGATTTTTTATAGTAGCATCCTCGTTTAGCACCTCGCAAATACGCTTAGCACATTCTGCCGACATGGTTATCATAACGAAAATCATGGAAAGCATCATAAGGCTCATAAGTATTTGCATGCCATAGGTTAAAAGTGCAGAAAATTCACCAATTATAATATCGCCCTTAACAATTGCCTGTGAACCAAAAAGACAAACAAATGTCATAACCGCATACATGCAAAGGAGCATAAGGGGATTGTTGAAGGCAAGGATTTTATCAGCTCTTACAAAGTCGTTTGCCACGTTTTGTGAGGCGGTTCCAAATTTATCACTCTCATGGTCCTCACGCACGAAGGACTTAACAACTCTCATACCGTGTACGTTTTCCTGTATGGATGCATTAAGAGCATCGTATTTTTTGAATACCTTTTTGAAAATCGGCATTGCTTTTTTTGCAATGAAAATCAAGCCGAAAAGTAAAACAGGAATAACTACAACAAAAATAAGCGCCATAGAACCGCCGCGAATAAATGCCATTAAAATTGAGAAAATGAACATAAGCGGTGAACGGATAGCGGTTCTTATAATCATCATAAAGGATTGCTGTACGTTTGTAACGTCAGTTGTTAATCTTGTTACTAAGCTGGATGTTGAGAATTTGTCAATATTTTCAAATGAAAAATCCTGAGTTTTGTTAAAAAGCTCAGTTCGCAAGTTCTTAGCAAAGCCGCAGGATGCCTTTGAACAGGTAATGCCGGCAACCGCGCCAAAGGTAAGAGAGGTAAGCGCCATCAGTATCAAAAGAATACAATAACCGCCAACAACAGCCAACGGCTTACCCGGAATTATAGATTCTACAAATGAAATAAACCATTTTGTAAGAATTGCGTCGCTGACAACGTATTTTTGCTGAACATAAGTGATTAAATCAGCAGTAAAAAAAGGAATAAGGCACTCCATAACAACTTCTAAGGAAACAATAATAGGCGTTAAAATAGCGTATATTTTGTATTTTCCTACATAAGAAGCGAGCTGCCGTAAATTTTTGAACATTACATCACCCTTTCATAAAGATAACACGCATCATAAGATAATATTCTTAAACAGTGCTTAAATCGTAAATATTATATCACCGCAAAAAAATAATGTCAATGAATGGTAAAAATTTTTATGTGAATTTTGTGTAAAAAAACAGAGGAAAAATCCTCTGTTAGTTGTCAATATCAGGGTATGCCATGGAAAAAAGCTCTTTAATTCTTTGGGTGTCTTTTTTTAAATGCAAGTATCCGAAAATAGCCTCAAAGCCTGTTGCGGTTTTATACTCAACAGGAGAAGCACTTTTTGGAATGTTTAAATGGGAGCAGTTTTTGCCACGGTTGAAAATAGCACCTTCATCTTCTGTTAAAGCTTCTTGTATGTTTTTGAATGCTAAGCACTGGTTAACAGCAGTAACGTATTTCAATGCTTCCTTGTTTAAATTAGCAGATTTTTGAAGCCCCTTTAAGATAAGAGCCTCCCTTATTAAAGCTTCAAGCACGGCATCACCTAAATACGCAAGAGCGCCTGCATTAAGTTGAAAAAAGTCCATAAAATCACCCCATGTTTTAATACACGTTGATATGATATCATATTTTAAAGTAATAATCAAGTATAGGGTTGAAAAAATTGACACAATGTGGTAAAATATATAATGAATATACCTGTGCATTTTATATTTTTGGAGGTATTTTATGTCTATTACATCTTACGATGTTGTTATAATAGGCGCCGGAATTTCGGGCGCCATGGTTGCGTATCAGTTGGCAAAATATGATGTTAGGGTTGCAGTGGTGGAGGCAGGTATTGACGTGGCTTCAAGCTCAACCCGTGCTAATTCAGCAATTGTTCACGCTGGGTACGATGCAAAGGAAGGTACGCTTAAAGCAAAATTGAATGTTCGCGGCTGTGAAATGATGGAAGAAATCGCAAAGCAATTAGGCGTTCATTATTCAAGGTGCGGCTCATTGGTTATCGGTTTTACCGAGCAGGATTTGAAGCATTTAAAGCTTTTGATGGCTCGCGGAGAGGTTAACGGTGTGCCGAATTTGGAAATTATTGACGGTAAGCGCTTGCACGAAATGGAGCCGAGGGTTTCTCCCGATGCAAAGTATGCCTTGTGGGCGCCCAGCGCAGGAATTGTCTGCCCTTATGATTTGGCGTATGCGCTTTGTGAAAATGCCGCTACTAACGGCACGGATTTTTATTTTGAATTTAAGGCTTCAAAAATTGATTATGACGGTGAATATTATACTGTGATGGATGGCAAAAAGCGTGTTCGCGGCAAATATATTGTTAATGCGGCAGGCTTATTTGTTGATGAAATTGCAGGCATGGTAGGAGAAAAGCTACCGTTTGATATAATTCCACGTCGTGGCGAATATATGCTTCTTGATAAGGCGGAGCGCAAAACCGCATCTCATACAATATTTGTTACACCCAGTGAAAAGGGAAAGGGTATTCTAATTTCACCAACGGTTGACGGTAATATTATTGTCGGACCCAATGCAAACATTGTTGAGTCTAAAATGGATACAAGCGTAACCGAGGAGGGGCTTGAAGAAATTGCAGAGGGTGCAAAAATAATAGTTCCAAGCATAAATCTTGATGCTACTATTACAACCTTTGCAGGAGTGCGTGCAACTCCTACAAATGGAGATTTTTATATTCAGGAGTCAAATAAATTTAAAAACTTCATTCACGTAGCGGGAATAGAGTCTCCCGGTCTTGCTTCTTCTCCTGCGATTGGAGAATATGTTCTTGATATTCTTAAAAATTGCGGCTTAGAGCTACGTGAAAACGAAGAATATATACCTACAAGAACCAAAGACGGTAACTGTAAGCTTTTTTACGAAATGGATGAAAAGGAAAGAGTAGAAGCGATAAAGCAGGACCAAAGGTATGCCAAGGTTGTTTGCAGATGCGAAATGGTGACTGAGGGCGATATTGTAAACGCAATAAGGCGTCCTATTCCTGCGCACACCATTGATATGGTTAAGCGCCGCACCCGTGCAGGCATGGGAAGGTGTCAAGGTAATTATTGCCGTGCAAGAATTGCGGAATTGATAGCTGATGAATACAATATTCAATTAACAGAGGTTAAGAAATTTGCATCAAATTCCAACCTTCTTTTAAGAAAAACTAAGTGAGATAATAAATGAAAAAGAAGATAGTTATTATAGGCTCGGGTCCTGCCGGTCTTATATGTGCCTTATGCTGCTGTCAAAACGGAATAGAGCCAAGTGACATTTTAATAATTGAGCGTGACAGTGAAATTGGCGGTACGCTTAACCAGTGTATCCATTCAGGCTTTGGCAAGAGTTATCTTGATGAGGTAATAACGGGTACGGAGCTTGCCTCTATACTGTCGGATGGAATAAGGCAGTTGGGTATTGAGTGTGTAACAAATTCAACGGTTTTGTCCGTTGATAAAAGCAAACGGATTAGGTTAGTGTCCCCAACATACGGCTATTGCACCATAAAGGCTGAGGCAATAGTGCTTGCTATGGGCTGTCGTGAAAAAACGAAGGGTGCCTTGCAAATCGGCGGAACCAGACCGGCAGGTGTATTTTCAGCAGGTGCGGTGCAAAGGATAGTTAATATTAAGGGCTATATGCCGGGAAAGAAGACAGTGGTTTTAGGCTCGGGTGACCTTGCAATGATAGTGGCGCGCCGTCTTACAATTGAGGGTGGTCGTGTTATCTGCGTTTGTGAGCCGAAGGAATATGTTGAGGGCTCGGATGAGAAATATAAGGAGTGCTTACAGGATTTCGGCATCCCTCTTTACTGCTCCCATACCGTCACTAAAATATTTGGTAAAGAAAGAATAGAGGCGGTTGAAATTGCACATGTAGATAAGCGAGGCAAGGCTATAAAGGGTACTGCCAAAAAAATCAAGTGTGATTCATTTGTTTATCAGTGCGGTCTTGTGCCCGAAAATGAAATTATTAAGGAGACAGGTATAAGGCTTGATACTCGTACAAGAGGGGCATATGTTAACCAGTACTTTGAAACGAATGTAAAAGGTGTTTTTACTTGTGGAAACGCGGTTAGAATACATGATCTTGTTGACTACATTGTTGAAGAAGCGCTGATAGTTGCCAGCTCCATATGTAAGTATTTTAACAAGGAAATGGAAAAGCCTAAAAATGTAATAAGAATAAAGAATGGGGACAGGGTGCTTTATTCTGTTCCGCAGCATCTTGATGTTTATGATGAGAGCTTGGAGGGTAGTGTTATTTATTTTCGTGTTAACGGAAGATATGACAATCTTTTGATTACCTTAAAGTGTGACGGAAAAGAAATATATACACGTGAAAAAGGAAAAATGTCTTATCTCGAAACGGGTAAAATATTAATTACACAGGACCTTGCAAAGGAGCTTGAAAAAGCAAAAGAAATTGTAATCTGCGCATCGGAGAAAAAGAATGGAAATGATATTGACAACTACGGTAAAAATAACGAGTGAAACATCACATCTTTTGCCCGTTAAAACCGATAAGCCCATATCGGATGAAAAATTGAAAAAAGCTATGAAAAGAATATCAAAGCTTCAACTAAAAGCACCAATAGTTGCAGGGGATATAGTTCTGCGTAATTTCACCGAAAAGGGCATTAATCTTGTATCAACAAAAACCGTAGAAAAATAATTTTAAAAATTTTAAAAAAGGTATTGCAAAATTGAAAAAACTGTGATAGAATAGTCGAGTAAATAAGCCGGTGTGATGGAATTGGCAGACGTGCTGGACTCAAAATCCAGTGGTAGCGATACCGTATCGGTTCGACCCC
>JAGANX010000048.1 GCA_017623975.1 Clostridia bacterium | reverse complement strand
GGCACACCTAACGAAAACGAAAAATATTGCTTCGTTTCATATAACGATATTGTAGGCGCTCCTTCAACTGATGAAGAAGTAACACAATGAAGTATTTAACACCAAAATATGAAGTTGCTGTTGTAGAAACGGAAGATGTCTTAACTGCATCCTCAAACGGATATGAAATATCAAAAACAGATGCAGGCGAGGGAAAAATCCAGTTGGATTTCTCAAAATTAGTTGGTTAATATTTGATATAAAAAAAGCTGTATAGAGTAAAATCTATATGGCTTTTTCTTGTTTAAAAACGATGTAAAATACACTTGATTTTTACAAAGGACTATGATACAATTAAAATGGATAAATATTTCACGCAAAATTATAATATAAGAGGTTGACAAAAATGAAGAAAAATAATGCGATAATCTCTTACAGATAGAGGGCTATCTCTGTATTTTTGCGTACAAAAAACAGTTAAATTTGCCATTCGATAGTAGGCTTTTGCACCCTTTTTGTCAAGTGGCTTTTTTAATACAAAAATAAAATTATGAAAGGAAAAACTTATGAAAAAGAAAATTTTGCTTATAGCAGCAATGATAATGCTTTTTGCCGTTGTTCTTTCAATAAGTGCTCATGCAGCCGCTTACGATCCAAACAGAACAACTATTGAGTATGATGGACAAAGCGTTAGCGTTGTTACAAGCACCAAAACTGTTGCAGAGGTAGCAAGCAGCCTTGGCAACAATGCTACAATGCAGGGGCTTTTCAAGGACGATAATGCTCTTGTTGTTTTAGCAGATGCAAACGGAAAGCTATTTGCTTTTCCAACCTGGTACATTATTGAGCCAAAGGATAACAATACGAGCTATGTTGCCATTAGTGAGATTGAATATACCTTTGTAAACACTCTTGTTGAGGGCTCAACCTTTGCAAAGGGCGCGATTCGCTATATCGAATTCCCACACGGTATGAATTCTGTTCGTGCAAACAGTGTTTTTGGCGGTAGTGATGGAATGTATGAGGTGAATGTTACAGAAATTCACATTCCTAATACCGTTTCATCTATTGGCAAAGGAGCCTTTGAAAACAGAACAGGAACACAAAAGCTTAAATATGTATATATTGAAAAGGGTAACGGAATTAAGAAAATAGAAGGTAGTACCTTTTCGAGTTCAAGCGTTGAGTATGTTCAGTTTGAAAACCTAACAGAGCTTGAGGAAATTGACGGATTTGCAAACACTAAGCTTAGTTGTGATATTGACTTGTCAAATTCTAAGCTTAAAACCATATGGTCATCCGCATTTAAAGATAGTACAGGTATTAAAAAGATTACTCTTCCCGATACAGTTGAGTCCATTAAAAGTAGTGCATTTGAGAATATTGGAAGCGGATATCTTGCAAGTCCATATCTTCCATCAAGCTTAACCTCTGTTGGAGACAGATTTTTTGCTTATAATAATAACCTGCTTGAAACCTATATTTTTCCGGTAGGTGTTAAATCATTAGGAAATGAGCCATTCCAGGACTCAAAGGTTGATGGCGGACCTGCAGGCAAGGAGCTTAACCTTGTGTTCTTAGGCGAGGTTACAGGTATTGTTTATCTTAACGGTAACGGTCACCAAAAGCATGCAGAAAAGGTAACAGTTTACTTTGCAAATAACTCCCTTGACCAGTACAATCAAAACGGCTTTAGGGTTAAACCGTCAGGAAGCTCTACAACAAGTGTTCCCGGTGCTATCAGAGTTGCTTTCTGTAAGGGCGAAGGAGCAGGTACAAACGGTAATGTAACAGGTGTAGAGTATATTTACCTTACAAATACAGAAGGCACATCATATACCTCAGATTATGTAAATCATGCTGACTATGGCTTTGATTTTGAAAACCATACTCACTTCGGCGCACTCACCCGTGTGGAAAATAACTGCGCAGTTGACGGCTCGGAAACAATCGCTTGTATAGTTTGCGACAATAACATTGTAAAGGTTCTTGAGGCAACAGGCAAGCATAACTATGTAGAGGGTCAATGTACAGTATGCGGCAAATTCTACTGCACAAGCGGCGGCGACCACATTATAAAGGTTGAAGCGGTATATGCAAACGGCTTTGCAAGCGCAGGCGTAGTTGTAAACAAGTGCCAGAGCGAGGGCTGTACACACGAGGAAAAAATAAGAGATATTGGCGCGCTCTTTACCTGCCTTGGTTATTCAGCCCCCGAAAATGGAACAGGCGGAATTGCAATTGGCTTTACTGTGAATAATAAAGCTATTACAGAGTACAAGGAAGTAACGGGCAAAGCATTAAAATACGGTGTATTTGCAGTATTAAAGGACAGACTTGGCAATAATGACATATTTGACAAGGATGGCACAGCAGCAGAGGGTGTTATCAGTGCAGAAATTACAAATTATGAATTTGTTGCATTTGAGATTAAGATAGTTGGCTTTACAGACGAATACAAGGACACAAAGCTTGCAATGGGTACATATGTGTCTGTAACAGACGGTGAATCAACAGAGTATTCAT
>JAGANX010000047.1 GCA_017623975.1 Clostridia bacterium | reverse complement strand
GCAATCTGTTAACACATAATAGGCGAGTGAATTTCAATTGAGAAAGATGCAGACATATAAAAATATTTCAAGTCTTTATCGGTTGGAAGTCACCGTCTATTATGCGTTACAGACGGGTTCAATTAGGGTTGACAGTGGCTAGCCTTAATGTGTCATCATCTTTCCATCTATAAAATATTCTTGTAGATCTTCACCCTTGTAGGTAAGCTTTAAGGAGAAAAAATCATTTTTTCCTTCTAACAAATCAAGAAAAATAATATCTCCGTTCCACATATTAAGTTTTTTCAATTCTTTTTTGTCTATCCAGCAAAGCTCCCCTTCGTCACATTTACCAATTTCGCCTGTAAACTCTTCACAAGTAAACAAATGCATTTGCTCACTCTCGTATTCATCAGAAGCAAATGTAACCACCGCCCTGTATTTAGGGTTTATCAAGATAAGGTTTGTTTCCTCTTTCACCTCTCGAATAACGCAATCGTAGGGACTTTCCCCTTCCTCAAAATGTCCGCCAATGCCCATCCATTTCCCGCCGCTACCGTCTTTTTTCTTGTTTGAACGGTGGAGCATTAAATATTTTCCGTCCTTTTCTATGTAGCAAAGTGTTGTATTTTTCATAAAATCACCTATCCCGTGCTTTAATAATTAAATCTTAACACAGTTTTCTTTTCAAGTCAACAAAAATGCACCGATTTCTCGGTGCATTTTGTTATTTAGCCTTGTAAAGCTACAATCGAATTATAAGATGCTCCCACAACCGTTTCAGCCATAACTCCATTATCAGCATAGCTAAACTTGCTTCCGTCATAAATATACGCACAGAATACAATTGTACTGTCAGCAGTCTTATTTGTAATTCCTTTAACCTTTATATCAAAGAAGTTATTAATAAACGTACCGAAATTGTAATGATATCCTCCGGCAGCATTAGTTATAACACCTTCATTGATAGTAAGCGGAGCCATACCCTCGCCTGTTTGGTTACCTATAACGATTATTCCGTATGTAAGGTCAGGACAAATGTTTTTATATGCTTGGAATTCTTCTTCGTTAATGTAGTAGCCTTGTGTGATGCTTGCTGTATCGCCAAATTCAGATACTGAATAACCAAGGCTAACTATTAAAGGCTTAACCTCTTCTTCATATAATCCCTCAGCATTCATACATCTCTTACAGTTGTATTGTGCATAGCCGGCGGAAATATATCCGTTTTCATATACAATGGTTATAAAATCACCCTTATCGTGACCAAGAACCGCAATTGGCTCAATTGTGTATGTATCAACACGGGCAACCTCGGTATCTGCTGTAATATTATGCTTATTTTCATAAACATTAATGTTAAGCTCTTCTCTATATACAATACCGCAATCACAGTCAGCACCTATCCAGTTAGTGCCGCCAAGAATTGTACAGGTTGGCTCTGAATAGCCTTGTGCCAACTTGTGAGGAATACCAAGAATTACTGTCCAGCCCTTATATCCGTTACCATCATTACAATCTCTGAATACATCTGTTCTTTCACCGATATTATCAGTAATTGTATAAAGAACTATTCCGTCACAGTTATTAAACATACGCTGTGAGAAGATAAAGTCAGTTGAGTGGTTATATACAACTAACGGAGTTGTGAAATCCTGTGCTCCTGCCTGACTGAAAAAGTAATCTTCTTCATTATCCTTAAAGGTAACACCTTCCATAATAACTAACTTTTCAAGGTACTTCATATCTTGGAAAGGAATATAGTCAAGCTTAAAGTTGTCGCCTAAGTAAAGTTGAACCGATGTAGCATATTGGAATGCTTGATTTCCTGTAAATGTAACATCAACATCGTCTTCAAATTTGATGCTTGCAAAAGAACTTTCGTAGAATGCTTTTTCACCTATTTTAAAGGTTGATGTGTTACTGAACACAAGGTCATTTGTTGCCTTTACTCGATGGAACGCATACTTAACAATATCGTATGTTGAATTTTCACCAAAGGCAAGGTATTCAACACTCGTTCTGCCTGTAAATGCTTCCTGATTAAAGGTTGCAGTTACATTGGAGGCGGTAAAGTCAAGTGTTTTTAGTACTGAGTTACCTTCAAATACTTTATATCCGAATGTATAAGTTGAGCCATTGCCAAACTTCAATTCTTCAATTATGGTGTTCTTAAAGGATTCTCTACCGAATGTATAAGTAGAATTTTCACCGCTTATATCAAGCACTGAAAGCTTGTTCTTACCGTTAAAGATATAATCCTTAAATTCAACAGTTACATTATTCGCACTTGCATCAATTCTTTCAAGAGTTGATACTTCATTAAAAGCACTATTGTTGAAAGTGTAAGTTGAACCCTCGCCAAGAACAAGTTCTGTAATTATTGTCTTTTTGAAACTGTCGCCTGCAAAGTTGTATGTACCGTTCTTACCGTTTATTAAAAGAGTTGACAATGCGGTTTTTCCGTTAAATACACTGTTGTTAAAGGTTACATTTATATTATCTGCACTTGCATCAACGCTTGCAATAGGAGTTGAACCGTTGAAGCAGTTATCAAACACATAGGTTGAGCCTTCACCCAACACAATTTCAGAAATTGCAGTATTATAGAATGATGAACCACTCAATTTATATGTTGAATTTTTACCGTTTAGTTTGAGAGTTGCAAGAGCATTTTTGTCTCTTAATGAATCACCCTCAAAGGTTACGTTTATATTATCTGCACTTGCATCAAGTTCAAGAAATTCCGTTTTGTTATTGCCGCCGTTAATTGCATATCTTTGGAATGTATATGTAGAATTCGGAGCAAGAACAAGTGATGTAACAGATGTATCGCTAAGAGATGCCTCTCTTATTATGTATGTTGAATTTTCACCAAACTTAATTGAAGAAAGCTCACAATACTTTTTATTAGATTGCCAACAGCAGAACGATTCTTTATTTAAGGTCACAGTCATATTACCCGCGCTCATATCTAACTCGGATAAATTAGTGCTCAAAAATGCTCTGTTGTTAACTACATATGTGCTGTTAGGCGCAAACGCTACCTTTGAAACAGCGGAATAAAGGAATGTATAAGCACCAATATCATAATTTGCATTTTCGCCAAATGTTATGCTTGCAAGATTTGGGCAATTTTCAAATGTACTCTGAGGGAATATAAAATCAACTCCGTCAGGGAACACAAGCTCTGTCATATCGTTTCCGTAGAAAGCATATGTACCACTCAATGTGAATTTGCTTGTTTTAGGGAATGCAAGCTCAGCTATGGCATTATTATAGAATGTACGATAGCCGATACTATATTCCGCATTTTCACCGAATTTTACAGCACTAATCGTATCTCTGCCCTCAAAGCATGCAGATACAAAATTAACCTTATGATTACCTGCGCTTAAATCGATTGTTTTAAGGTTTTGTGTCTTGCGCTGTTCGTTGTTAGGCGAATACCAGCTGCAACTTGCACCAAATATAACATCAGTATTCTTTTCTACTACTATCTCTTGGAGGAATCGCAAGTTACCTATATTTTGTATATTCACCACTGCATTTTCAGCAATTGTAAGCTTTACTATGCCATATTCAACATTATTGTATTTTTCATAGTTGTTTGTACTTAAATTAAAATACAAAATACCGCGAGGAATGGAAATACCGTAAATGTTACGGATACTGTATTCACCAAATGCTTTTATACCACAAATTGTGTAAATATAATCACCGTCAGAGCCTGAGCTTGAAATTTCAAACACTTCGCTTGCTTTCACCACAACATCTTCAAAGGTTTCATCATCGTGTCTGATTGTAACCTTAATATCAATGTTTTGTGGGTCAAGTGCGTATGCCCTTGTTACAGTATTACCACAGCTTGAACAAGTATATGTCTTTGAGCCGAGTGTTGCGTCAGTTGCCTCAATATGTTCGCCAAGAACATAATCATGACCTAACTTTTCGCCCCAGCTGAAATATACATTGTATGCACATATAGAACAGTTATAGTCAGCGTATGCGGTATGCTGACAGTTTTCGTTCACAGGCTCACCTGTAAAGCTATGCTCACAGTCAGCAGGAACAACTGTTTGATATGTTTTACCGTCTGCTTCAAATGAATAAAGCTTTCCGTTTGATTTAATATAATCATTTGAGAATATAACCGAACCGTTCATACCGAAATCAAGGGCGAATTTATCGGTCTCAGTATATTCCTGTGTTTCCGAATTCAATTCATATGCTTTAAGCTCGTCAGCAATTGTAAAGGTTTTTTCTTCTTGGGTAGCAGGATCAATAAAGGTAATAACCTTTGCTGTATAAGTATAATAATATGTTCCTGTTAAAGAGCCGTCCACATAGTCTGTAACGGTTAACTTTGTATAAGTGTCAGTATATTTTTCAAACGCTAACTTATATACAGGGCGAGTACCGTAGGCAACATGATATGTAGATGTGTCTTTTTTGGCAAGGATTCCATTTCCGCCGCTTGGTATAGTGCCCAAAGAATCAACCTTTAAATACTCTGCTATTGCAGGGGTTGCATTTTCAGGTAATACAAAGGAACCGCCGTAAATATTAATCTTATCCTTTGTATTTTCATTCAAACCATAGTTAAAATAGTTGTTAGAGCCTGAAACATAATCCTCTAAATAGTCGTTAGTCCAGAAATTTCTATCTGCTGCCTCAGCAGGAAGATTGAACGTACCGCCGTAAATATTCATTTCAAAGGATTGATGATTGAATGTATATTTACCGTTTGCTCTCCAAGCATTTTCATTAAATAGTCTTGTACCTGTTATAGTAATATTCGCATTTTCATAGATTTCGATAAACGGAGCTCTATTTCCTGTATTGGTAATACTGTATAAACCGTATAGCTTAACTGTACCGTAAATTCTTGTCCAAGGATAGTGGTTATTATACGAACCGTCACCGTCTGAACCCAACCAGAAATTAGGTGCATTAATTGTTACATCGCGGCCAACCACCGTTCTGTTAGCGGAGCCGTTATAACCGTGAGATTGGTCTTGGAAGAACGAATATTCTCCAAGCTTTCCATTAGGGTTAGTTGCATTAATTGTTCCTTCGCCGTAAATGTGCTTACCTGAACGCTGGCCACCCATTATAGAGCCATTTTTGCTAATGTTCAATGTAAAGCCGTTCAAAATAAGAACAGACTGCCCCTGATTCCAAACGCTAATGCCAACATCGGATGTAATATCTGTCATAACAATAGCAGCACTACTTTCGTTGCACATAGCATAGTTAAGGTCAGACATAGTATAAACCTCTTTGGCTACACATCTGAAAAGCTTTGTGTCCTTATCAAAGGCAACCTCTTCTCCCGCCTTGTATGTACGACCGTCCTCAGTGTACCATACAAGCTGGAAGCCGTCTTGACCCGCGTATGAACTGTTTGCGGTTGTAGGCAATGTAAACTTTTCACCTACACCTACCACTTGCTTACCGCCCTCATATGCAACGGTATCAAGCGTCGTTGTATCACTTGTAGTATTCTGTTCTTTCATATAAGAAACAGTAATTGTTGTCTGCCCATCAGTTTCATTTGCAAAAGAAATTGCCGCAAATGATACTAAACAAGTAACAATCAGCACAACCGCAAGTAAAATACCAATTTTCTTTTTCATATTGTTTCTCCTTTATATTTATATATACACATACATTGTATCATATAATTAAAACACTGTCAACAACTAACAAAACAGTAAAATGCAATTTGGCAATTTTCGTTATTTTGCACAAATAGAAAATGCACCGATTGCTCGGTGCATTTTCCGCATAGTTTAATAATTATAGTTCTTCATCAGGAGTTATTACGTCTCCACCTGCATTAGAAAGCATATTTATTGTTATTGTTACGCTTCCGGCTTCACCGTCAGCAGTTTTTACTAATATCTCAATGATATCATTCGCTTCTAAAACAAGAATAACTGAATTTGAAACAACTACATACTCAATCTCTCCTGCTTTGCGATAAGAAATTATACCATTTGCAGAACATTCAATGCTGAATCTTCCGCCTTCTGCTTCTTTGAAAACTACTGTTGTACCCTTTTCATCATCCACATTTACATTGTTTATACCGGTATAAACCTGTTGGTCGCTCCAATTTTCATCGCCTGTTGTGAAAACAAAGACATATTCAATGCTTTCTTCACCAACTACTTGATACTTACCGGAAAGTCTATCACTTTCGCCTTTAATTTTGTTAAGCTCATATGTAGCTTCACCGTCAACACATGTGAATGTATATTTTCCGTCTTCATCAACGGAAATTACTATATCGCTTGTTAGCTCACCGTTTTTAAAGATATGAATTTCGCCGTTGTCGGTAATCTTATATGTGTAAGAGCCACCGATTGTGCCGCCGTTGTTGTCTGTTACTTCAAGGGTTCCTTCTTCTACATAAACAGGCTCTTGTACTTCTCCATCCGGGGCAAATGTAAATTCATACATTACCGCAGTGCCGTTGCTAACCTGGTATTTACCGCCGAGTGTTGTTGACATACCGTCAACCTTTACAAGAGTTTGAGGTATCATCATATCTAAGCATTGGAATGTATATGATGCACCGTCAATTGAAGTAGAAATAATAAACTCATCAGTTATAGGTGTTCCGTCCTCTTTGTAGAACTTGAACACGCCGTTTACAATCTCGTACGTATATGTTCCGGCAACTGTTCCTTTATAGTTATCCACAATTACAAGAGTACCGGTTGATTTTTCAATCTCTAAAACGCCCGGTTCAAAGGAGATTGAGTAAAGCATTGATGAATCACCATGTACTTCATAGTAGCCTGCAAGCACATCGGTGCTTCCGCTGATCTTATTAAGAGCGTGAGGAACTAAAAGATCTACACATTGGAATGTATATGTGCGGTCTTGGTTCTTTGTAATTATGATATCATTTGTAACTGAACCGTCCTTATAAATTACAAATGCACCGTCAATGATTTCATATGTATATATTCCCGAAAGCTCTCCACCGTTATAGTCTTCAAGCACAAATGAACCGTACTGCTGTTCACTTAACGCCGGGTCCTGTGGTGCAGGATTACCCGGAGTGATTATTACGTCAGCTAACTTAATGATCATGCCTACGTTTACTTCAACTGCATATTTACCGCCAAGAACATCGTCTCCGCCTTCAACCTTTTCAAGTATGCATGGGTTAGCAACACCGGGATATTTAAAGCTGTACTCACCACCAAGGTCTATAAGCTCAACCGTATCTGTTGCTGTATCATATGTGTAAAATACAAAGCTACCGTCAACAATTTCATAACCGTAAACAAAGCTATATCTTCCGTCTGAGCTTGAACGGTCAATGATTTGAAGTGTTCCGTATGTCGGTTCTTTAACAGGGGCAGTTACATCATCAACAGCGATAGTAAGCTTAACCTCTCCTGTAATTTCATATTCACCAGCCAAAACGCCTGCTTCTCCGCTTGTCTTAACCAAAGCTTTTTCAGCTCCGCCTGCAAGCTTGAAGCTATAAACACCGTTTTTAACTGTCATTACAACATCCTTTGTCAAGGAGTAGTCTTTATAGAATGCAAATCTACCTGTTGAATAAAGCTCAAACGCATATTCGTTTATTTTTGTGCCGTTTTCTGCAATATCTTTAACATACATTGTACCGGAAGAAACAAGAGTTTCTTCAACCTTAATTTGTTCAAGAATATATTCTTCTTCGTAAATTACCATAACTACTTGGAACTGGTCATTTACATAGAATTCTTCTACAAATTCATCACCATCTACACATTCAAATGCTATTTGACCGTTTGTAACTGTGTAGGAAAGCTCTGTTACCTCTTCGCCGTATGTACCAGCAAATGTAACCTCAACGGTTCCATCGTTAAATACCGCGCCTACAACCTTTTCACCGTAGCTGTCATTTTTAAAGTATTCGCCAACCAAGAGTGATTCTACACTTGGAGCTTCAACCACGTTAATTTTAAACTGACAAGTGATCGCAGTATTTGCAACCGATTTAATTTCAACAGTGTATTCACCAATAACGCTTGATGTAAATACTGAAACTACCTTGCCGCCAATTTCACCTGCTGTTAGTGTTGCATCACTTGCATTTGTTCCGATTATTGTGGCTGTGTATTCACCATCAAAGCCGGAGTCAACATAAGACATAAAGTAAAGCGGAACGCCTGCAAAAACCTCTGCCTTCTTAACCTTGTTGAATTCGCCAAGGTCTATATTGTAAACCTGTGCTGCAATAGATGTAGGAACCATTGGAGCAATTTCCAATGTGGAATTGAAAACCATATCATCTACATTTACTACTAAATCATAGGTACCGGGAGTTGTTACATTAAATGTATAGGACTTATCGTAGCTATTATAGAAAGGTGTTATTGTTACAGGAGTACCTTCCACAGCATCCTTAACAATGATTTCTATATTGCAAAGCTGCAAAAGTGCAGTGCTTGGAGTAATATCAGACAAGAATATCTTAATTTCATTGTCGCCCCTTAATTTAATCACAACCTCTTCAATGTCGTTGCCTTCTCTGTCTCTGATTACAAGACTGTCAAGTAAAATTTTGCCGGAATCATATGGGTTTTCCACATTTTCGTTTGCGTCAGTTTTTTGTGTTACTGTAAATGTTGTTACATTGTTAGATACAGCATCCTCATTAAGAACGCATGCATCATCAACTACTGTATAGCTGTCCTCACTGTATCTATCTACTGTTATGCTTGTTGAAACGAGAGCTTTTGATGTCTCGTCAACAGCAAATTTAACATTTACCTTATATGCATAGTTCATCCAATCATCAATTACGCAGAATACGTATGAAAATGCATACTCGCTACCGTTTTGGGATGTAACAAGGGTATTTTGAGCATTAGCGCCACCGTAGTTATAGAATTGTTCAATAAGCCTTTCAGCACCGCATGCATATGTTTCATAATCTCCAATGCAACCAAGGTTGTATTTAGCACCTTCAAGGTTATCTGCGGATGCCTCACTGTCAACAGTTACATTTTTACCGTCTTGAACCATTATGGCAACTAATTTATCTCCGTCATATGAATAATAATATTCATTTGTATAGTCGCCTTCCTCTTTAACATATACGTAGCTTTCATAGAAAATATATGTAATCTTTGTCTGTGAAACAGCTGCATAATCCTTATTGTTGGAAACCTCAGTTGATGTACCGCCTGTAATTACGCCCTTGTTGGCAATTATTTCAGCGATTATTTCCTGAACTACATCCTTAACTCGTCCGCACTTACAAGTGTTTTCTTCGTTATAGCTGTGTGCTTCAACACCTTTATACTCTACATATTCACATCCGCATACGGCTTCATAATAGTGATTATTTGCATCATATGAATACTGTGTGGAATAGATATGCTCATGATACCCGCACACGCAATTACCTGTTGTGGCGTCTATTTCGTGTGGAGCGATACCTGTCTTTTCACCCTTATGCTCACAAGTAGCCTCAAAGTAGTGGTTTTCGTCATCGAACGAATACTTGTCAGAATATGTATGAGTGTGACCCTGATCATCAGGTGGATTTGTTACCGATGAGTCTGTTGAACCTGGGTTGTCTGTTGAACCTGGGTTGTCGGTCGAACCCGGGTTGTCTGTTGAACCCGGGTTGTCGGTTGAACCTGGGTTGTCAGTTCCGGGCTTAGAGTTATCCGTTGATGGAACTGAGCCTGACGGTGTAGAATTTCCTGTACCGGAATCCGCTGTTGAATTGGAGGTATCACCGTTTTGACTTGATGAGCCGGTGGTATCTCCCTCTCCTCCACAGGCAACAAAGCATAAACATATGCTTGCTGTCAAGAGAAGACACAATGCTAAATACAAAGCTTTCTTCATATTTTAGCCTCCTTCATAATTTTTATTCGTAATAACCGCAGGCAAACAGCCATTGGTCATCTTCCGTTGATTGATATGGGTTATCTGCTCTTTCCGCCCAACCGTCACCATCCATAAACATGGCTTGGTTTATAGCGTATTTTTGGAAAAACTCCATTAGTTCCTGTGTTACAGGGGTGGCGCCATCACTATTTACTATCGTGGCATAGCCTATTAAATGTTTTAGCTCCTCATCACATTCTATTCCGCCCCCAAGAACCTGTTGGGTCATAGCATCTGCCTTGTCAAAGCTCTCTATAAACAATTTATAGTTTTCTGTGCCGCTTGAAACTGTCAAAACCTTATTTCCGACATATTCTACGGTAGCAAATGACTCGCCAAGAATAGCTGTCCTTGTAGGGACTGTAATATCCGCATACAAAATAGGACCAAAGCCTTTTCCGTAGCCGTATGGGTCGCTTGCATAAAGTATTTCATCATACTTATGGTAAAATCCTGTTTTTTCATTATATTTGTAATTCTTACCAATAAGTACCTTGCTGCCACCTATCTCAGTAGCAGGGTTTTTCCATATTTTTCCCACTGTATCCTTATAATAATTGCCAAAATGCTCGTGCAAATACGATATAGCTATTTCTCTTATTACCGGATATGAGTTGAGAAAGTGGTTAAGCATAGTACCGTCATTAAGCTTTGCGGTTGACAAATTTTGAATTGCTTCATAGTCAATTTCGCTAACTCCGTATGAGCCGTAATCATTTATAAATTCTTGATAGCTCATTTCCTTTATTTGTGAAATCTTTTTTGCCATAATGCCATAAAGCTCATTGGGTACCATAAACTTTGACTCTGTGTGTTCAAGCTCAAAGCCACCTTGATATTTAACTGCAAAATTTATGCTTGCAGGATAATATCTATCGTTTCTCGCGTTTGCATATATTGCAAAGACGAAAACAACCTGACCTCCGCTTGAAGAAATCATTTCCTTAGAAATCTCAACCTCATACTTGAAATTTTTAGTATAATACTTTCCCTCTGCTCCGCCTGTATCAAGAGTATATAAATAAATCGGTGCAGCAAAGCTACTTGTATATACATCTACCTTTGGATTTACCTTATCGTCAGTTACAGGTACCCATGACTCAATTGTATAAGTACCGCTTGATTTTGGGGCAAATTCAAAATATATCATATGGTCACTGTTATTTAAGGTTGCGTTGTACACGCCTGTTCTCGTTATAACTACTCTGTTATATACGGTAGAACCGGCGCCGCTTGTTTCACCCACCTTAAACAGCTCAATTGTAGTTTCGGGAGTATCGTTTGTCACAATATAACCATACGTCTTGTTTTCCTCATCGTATGGATTAGGATTGTATGCGTAGCCAGCAGGCACATTTTTCAAGGAAACAACATAGTCACCGTTTAAGCCCTGCGCATACGCAATTCCGTTCTCGTCAACAGGAGCCTCGTAATACGAAAATCCGTCACTCCATACAACAATGGGTGCAGCCTCCTCCGTTTTGAACGGTGCGCCGTTGTACTCTAAATAAACCTTGAATTTATTGTCCTTTTCGGTATTGTCTCCGTTTCCGATATCGGTACCGGGAGCATCTGTATTAGAGCTACTTGTGCCTGTACTATCTGCGCCGATTTCATCCTTTCCCGAGCTGCTTACAGATCCGCTTGAATCAGTGCCACCTAATATATCTGCGCCTTGGGAATTATCGGTCACAGTTGAACCTGCACTGCTTGTACCGCCATTAACATCATTAGAATCACAACCAAGAAGAACGCAAAGCATAATAACTGCTAATAAACATAAAACTATCTTTTTCATTTTGCCTCTCCTCCTGCTTGTTTTTTTCCAAAGAAGCTCTTAATGTCACTCCATTTCAATTTTCTTATAATAATGTCAATAACGAATAGGATAACCGCTGATGCCATTAAAGGTATAATGAAATAAACGGTTTTTTCCTTCATATCCTCTTGGTCAACGCTTAATTTTATCTTTTCGCCTTCAACGCTTGCTCCGTCTTCAATTACGGTGCCGCTATCTCCCACAGCATTTCTTAAATCACCGGGATCAAAAAACTCAAAGCTGTTATATTCAGGCAAGTACGAAACATCAAAGCCTATACTTGCAGGGAATATCTTTTCGCCATAGGTGTATGCGATATTGGCATAATATTTTCCCGCCTCATTAATTTCATAATTAACAGCATAGGAGCCGTCATTATAGGAAATTGTGTAGCTTGTAGGAATTCCGCTTGGAGATAAAATTTCCATATCCACTGTTATATCAGGGTTAGGCTCACCCGGAATTATCTCTATTTTGGCATTTGAGCCATCATATTCTATTTCAAAATCGAAGGGATAGCTCTTTCGCTCTTGCGGAATATTTTCAGTCAACATACGGGTAAACACCGCTATTCCGTTTGGATCTGATGACCAATTGGAAACCCAATCGCCTGAAAAATCAGTGGCTAAGGTTATTACAAGTCCCTCCTTGTATCTCTTATATGAGTAAATAGGCACAGGAATTTCTACGCCCTTTTTAACCTCATAATATGCCTCTAAAACTACTGTTGCATCCGCACGCTCCTTACCGAAATAATATCCGCCGATATTCGGTACAGAGGAAAGCCCTCTCACAAGCGGGTCGCTGTAATCCTTGATTTTTACGGGTGTATCCTTCATAATTACCGACTCAAAAAGAATATCCGCTACATCAGTAGTAACAGTGCTTACAACATGCTCAGGTGTTTCAATAAAGAAATAACCGGTATTCTCCTCTCCACCTTGACCTATTCTTGCAATCTGCTTTAACAGATCAACGCCTTGTTGACTATTGGTATTTATTGTGGAGATAAAAACTCCCTTATCAAAAAGTGCCTTAGCATTCTTTAAAGGATCATTCAATGGGTCTTCCTTTTCACCGGCACTCATATATGAGCGTCCGTCACTGATAAGCAAAACCTGCTTTTTAGAAAAGCCTTCACGGAAAGCAATTTGTTCATACGCTAAGCGCAAGCCTGCACCAAGCACAGTACCCTGTGTAGGCTTAATATTGTTTATTGCTTCTATTACAGCTTCTTTATTCTTTACTGCATCTGTTGCCTCGTGAACAAACGAAACGTTACCTGAAACCGATAAAACCATTACCTCGTCCCCCGGCTTCATAAGTTCAAGCAATTGTATTGCGGCTTTCTTTGCCATAATTAGCTGTGAAGCGTCCTGCATACTTCTTGACGAGTCGATTACAATAGCATACAGGTTAGGGTCAAGACTTGAATTACCGTAGCTCATTGCTGCCATGCCGCCTAAGGTTTTGTAAATGGACTCTGTTTTGTTTTGGACATACATATTGCCCGCCATTATAAGAGTTTTACCAAAGCTGGAAACGGCAGTGTTCATATTCGTTACAAAGGCACTTCCGTTGTTTTCGCCGTTAATGTCAATATTCGACATAATAAATACATCGTATTGGCAAAGCTCTTCAAGCATATACGGTAAATCCTTGTTATCAATCAGCGGCTTATCAATCACCGCATTTTCACCGTATATCTCCTTTGCCTTTTCGTAATCCCCCTTACGCTTTGACACAAGAAGAACCCTGTACTCGCCTATAACCTCTTGGGTGAATATAAACTCGTTGTTATTAGGAGATGTATCGTGATTAGCTTCTACCGTAACACGATAATCTGTTGTCTTGCGCTTTTCTCCGTTTTCAAGCTTGGTATCAAGATTAAACGTTACAATATTCATACCCTTTTTAAGAGGGGCTGAAAGCTTCTTTACAAGATTGCCCTCACTGTCGTACAGACACACAAAGCTGTCGTTTTTATCCTTTTGATTATTAGTGTCAGGTATGTATTCTGTATTTGAACGAATTAAAACTTCAAGCCTTGCTTCTGTATCCTTAAAAACGGATTTAACATAGTCAATTTCCGTAATTTGAACTTCCTTTTCCCCATCCTTTAAATTACTGTCAATATAGACCGCATCAATGTAAATGTCCTTTGCAGCCATATTTTTCACAGAATTAATCATACCTGTGGAGCCACCCGAGGTATTTTGGTTTCCATCGGTAATTAAAATAATCTTTTTGATTGCATCCGATGAGAACAAATTCGATGCATATTCAAGGGCACTTGAAACGTCAGTAGCGCTAACGTCAGGCATAGTTTTTGTAACAGACTCAAACTTGCCTCCAAGCTCTGTATTTAACACGCTGTTTTTACCGAAGCAAACTACCCCGACCTTAGTATTAACCGGGATATTTTCCTCTTTAATCGCATCCTTTATGTAACCGTCTATCTTTTCAATATCACCGTCTGTTGAATAGGACAAATCTGCTACGAAAATAACCTCTGTTTTTGTCATTACAGTAGTCACGTGCAGGCCTGCAATTACAAGTGATACAAGCACCACTATTACAACGTGTATGCATAGGGAAATTCTTGTTGACTTACTCTTATTCTCCTTCCTCATTGCGATAAAATAAGGAATTAAAAGCAGGAGTAACGCAGGCACACTTAATATTAGTAAAAACGGATTATCGAAGCTGATACTTGTCATAGCAATACACCATCCAATCCGCCACGAATATTACGGCTAAGCAGATAAAGAACACTATAAGCTTATCATAAAAGCCATCTATGCCCTTTCCCTCATTTTCGCCGAGTAGGCTAAATTCTTTTTCAATTTCCGCATTTGGATCCTGCTCGCTTACAGGAAGCGAGGAGTAAATGCGATATGTTTTAAGTCCATCCTTCGTAGTTACTTTAATTTCGTAAGTTCCAACCTCATTTAGTAAAAACTCACCAACTGCCTCATTCATACTTAAATACGAGGACCTTTCGCTTGGGCTTTCAACACGAATGTTTTCACTGCCCGAAACAACATTAACCTTTGCCGCTTCTCCGCAAACATAATTAGTTTCATCAAGCACTGCGGGAAATGAGAAATCCAAAAGATTTTTTGTAAGAGTTACAAAGTCCGCAGACAGTGGAAAATCAGAGTTGTGTAAGTCAAAGGCAAACACTACCTGACGGTTGCCGTGCATATTCGTTCCTGAAAAGATTACAGGGTCACCGTCATATGTAAAGAGAGTATAAAACTTCCTGTTTGATGTATCGTATCTTGCATACTTGGAAATATAAATATCCTCACCAAGAACATCCTTTAAAAGCTCATCTCTTATAACTGTTGATGAATTCTTGGTTTTATCAATTGTCTCGGCGGTTTTCAGCACCACCTCACCTTGGAAGCCAAAGCCGGAATTTTCAACACTGGACGTTGCATTGATAAACCAAACACTGCCACTCCTTGGCACCGCTTTTGGATTGCAGGAATGGAAAATATACAAATCATACCCTTCAATTACGCTGTCATTATTCTTTTCTAATTCAAGGTAATCATCAGGTGAGATAACCGTTATTTCCGCATGGCTTACAATTGAAACAACGGTTTCCATAAATACAGGAGTCTTGCTGACTAACAGAGTTTTATATGAGTTTTCACTCTTAACATTGTACATTATAATTTCATTGTCAAGCATTAAATTATCTTGATTCATTACCTTAACGCTTGCCACATCATACCATTCAACGTTAACCTCAAAGGTAAAGCTGACAGGCTCTGCTTTTTTCACATTAAGCACTGTCTTATATTCATCCTTTGTTTCTCCGTCAATAAAAAGTCTTACCTCAACAGTATCATCACTTTCATAAGATACAGCCTTACCGCTTACCGTTAACACGCCAAGAAGTGAATGTTCATATTCAATATCAAGCAGTGCGTAATTGTTAGCACCGTCCGATACGTTCAAAAGCTCAATATTGTCGCCCTTTTCAAACCCCTTATCACTAACAAGGAAGGTGCGCACACCTTTGTTTTGTTGATAATATGCTTGTGCCTTTGTTCTCGCTTCCTCTAAATTTGCAGACCCATATCCTACCTCTGCTTTATTTAGAAGTTCAAGGGCTACCTCACGGTTATCCTCTTTTTCAAAAAGCACGTCAGTGGTATTGCTAACGGAAACTAAGGTATAGAAGCTTCCGTCAACAGAGCCTTCTATAACCTCTCTTATCTTGTCTTTTCCGTTTTCAAATCGTGTTTTTCCATTTTCCGATACCATTTGCATGCTTCCTGTGGAATCCAAAATGAAATAATAATCGTTTGCCGCACCCTTTAAGGTAAACACAGGATGAGCAATGGTAATGGAAATCAAAACTACTGCCAAAATTTGAAGAATAAGGCTAAGAAGTCCCGCTATTTTACTGTCCCTGCGCTTTTTCTTTAAAAATCTCTCACTTAAAGTCCACAAATACGTTGCGGAAACCGTTTGCTCTGTAAACTTGCTTTTAATTATATAAATTAGGATAAGGATAGGCACGCCTATTAAACCAAGCAAGCCTAACGGATACTGAAAGCTCATTTCAATACCTCCTTCTCCACCATTTTTCCAAAGAAAACGTCACCCATTTTATCTTCGGACGACACAAGCAAATAGTTAGCCCCTCTTGATGCACAAAGGTCATTTATCCTGTTTGTGGCAAATTCAAGAGCCTTTCTATATGCCTTCATGATGTCTTTTTTAATATTTTTTCTATATATTCTTGTTGCATCCTCTGAGTCAAACAAATGAACCTTACCCCTTAATTTAGGGTTAAGCTCATCCGGTGATAAAACCTGAATACAAAATACATCACGGCGCTTGTCCGCTAAATGATTAATGGCACTTTCATAATCATTGTCGGTTAAAAAGTCAGAAATTATAACGGACATACCGTCACCGTATCCAACATTTGACGGCACAATAGCATCACTCAAACATATGTCACCGCTAAACTCAACCTCGTTGAGCTTGCCGATTTCGTTAACGAACGAGTCTTTTCCAACCATGCCCTCAACAACACACTCAATAGTAGCGCCCTTGATAGCATATATGGAAACCTTATCCATTTCACTTAAAGAAAGGTATGCTATTGTAGCGGCAAGCCTTAATGCCTGCTCCGCCTTATCTGCTCTGCCATATTCCATAGAACGGCTTGTATCAATGTATATCTTGGTGTGCATTTGACGCTCGTCCAAATACAGCTTTTGATACAGCTTATCGAAGCGTGCATATGCATTCCAATCAATTTTGGTTATATCATCACCGGGAACGTAGTCGCGATAATCTGCAAACTCGCAAGAGGAGCCATAGCTTTTACTTTGGTGGGTTCCGCCAAACATGCCTGCAACATTATTACGAATTAACGTTTGCAACGACTCAACCTGTTGCAAAAATTCCTCGTTGATTATTGTTCTTTTCATGTTTTAGTTGACCTTTATTTCCTCTTTGTTTCTTTTACAAGTAAATCAATTACGTCATCAGTAGTCAACTTCTCATTTACAGCGGTATAATTGATTTTTATTCTATGTCTGAGTACGGGGCGCGCAAGAGCATCAATATCCTCGTAGGACACATTATAGTTGCCGTTAATAAGAGCCCTTACCTTAGCACAAGTAATAAGTGCCTGTGCAGCACGCGGAGACGCGCCGTACTTAATATATTTCTTTGCGCTTGCAGGAGAAGAAGCAAGCTCCGCATGTGTACCTGACACAAGCCTTACTGCGTATCTTGTAACCTCGTCAATTACAGGAACCTGTGAAGCAAGGCTTCTCATTTCAAGTATTGTTGGGCCGTTTACAACCGCGTTTGCAGTTTCATCAAGTGTGATTTGTGTCATATTTACGATATCAACAAGCTCATCATCACTTGGAAATTTCATAACGAGCTTGAACACAAAACGGTCCATTTGCGCCTCAGGCAAAGGATATGTACCGTCTTGCTCAACAGGGTTTTCTGTCGCAAGCACAAAAAACGGCTCGTCAAGCTTGTATGTAGTATTACCAACTGTGATTTTATGCTCCTGCATTACTTCAAGCATAGCAGATTGTGTTTTTGGAGTTGCACGGTTAATTTCGTCTGCCAAAACAAGGTTAGCAAAAATTGGACCTTTGCGGAAGGAGCTAACCATCTTCCCATTTTCATCCTTTTCAATAACGTTTGTACCAGTAACGTCAGATGGCATTAGGTCAGGTGTGAACTGAATTCTTGAAAAGGGCAAACTAAGCGTTCTTCCAAGGGAACGAACCAAACGTGTTTTACCAACTCCGGGAATACCTTCGAGCAGTACGTTACCTCCACCTATGATTGCAATAATTATGTTATCTACAATTTCATTTTGACCTACAACGTCCTTACGAAGCTCGTCCTTAATCAGCTTAACAGTTTCACTGAACTTTTTTACTTTTTCTATGTTTTCCAAATTTACTTGTTTCATCTTTTTGTTCCTTTTCGTTCTCTATTTATCTATCGGTGTTTTAAGCATGTCAAAATATTCTTTCAGCATTTTTTGAATTTCCTCGGGATACTTGTCCAAATTATTCATAATTTCCGTTTCGTATCTGCTTAAAATCTCACCGTATTCCACTTGTATCTTTTCAATATCAACTTGACTTGACTCCGGATCAATAACCAAATCCTCACTTCTGAAATTGTTACCGCCATCGCCATAGCTACCGCCATTCTCAGATTCAGGCGGTCCTTCCTCCGGCCCTTCCGGTCCGTCGGGTGTAGTCTCTCCGCTATTCGGCAATTCTCCCAAATCCGCAGATGTTACCTCGAATATACGCTTCAATTCGTTAACAGTATATACCTTTACATCCTCGTTTGTCTTTTCCGCAGGAACTAATTGCCTTAATCCGTCTATAAACGTTCCGTTTAGAACAGGAGTCAGCTTAGTGAAAACATTATTAATTGATTTTGACTTATCAATTATTTCGGTTAAAACCTGACAAAGCTCAGTAATTAATGTGTGAAGCTTATCGTTTTCCGTTAAGGTAGATTGTTCAAGCACCATGTTAAGAATATTTTTGATTATTTCAAGCTCACCCTTAATGTTTTCAAGCTCTTCCTTAGGCTTTACTACCTCAACAATT
Organism: Clostridia bacterium; assembly: GCA_017623975.1. GTDB lineage: Bacteria > Bacillota > Clostridia > Oscillospirales > CAG-272 > RGIG2000. The sequence goes on along the minus strand of JAGANX010000047.1, from coordinate 41,434 downwards.
TCACCGTCCTGCTCCACCTTTGAGTACAACAAATCATTGTATAAAGTGGCGAGTGTACTTTCAACTTTGCTTAAATCCTTTGCATATATAGCCTTACAAAGCTGATTGAAGTTTTTGTGATTCGAGTCATCAATAGCTCCCACAAATGCGTTCGTTGTGTTAACGCTGTCAACAGTAGCACGCACGCTCTTAATAACCTCTACAACACGAGCCTTCAAAGCACTTTCGGTGCTGAACGTGTCAAGACTATTCAAAAGAGATGTCAATTCTAAAATAACAGATGCTTTTGCATTATCTTGAAGCGCAGATGAGCTAACGTACTCGATAAGCTGTTCAAGCTCCTTTTTGTGATGTTCCGTTGGCTCGAATTTATCATCAACACTTGGTTGGTCTGTATTGCCCTCATCAGGTCTTGATATATCAGTATTCGGAGCATCGTTTTGAATATTGTTATTCGGCTCATCCCGTTTTAGATACAAAAACAAAGAGATTGCAAAATAAGTTATTGCAACAGCGGTAATCAAGCCAAAAATTACAAACGAGGTAATTCGCTTTGATTTTTTGAACCGTGAGCAATTAAGAATAATTTGCGTTTCTGCCCTTTGCAGCTCAGTAACGCAACCGTCCTCCTTGCGAAAAGCGTGCATGGTTTGCACCTTTTCATTCAGCTCTAACTCCTTATCCAATATTTTGGCAAAATGCTTGTCTCCCCTGTAAAAAAGAAAAAACACTGCCGTTCCTAAAAGCAACCCTAAGCCAATTCCAATACTAAATACTCCAAAAATATTAAAGTCAATTTTGCCCTTATCAATTACAATTAGGAAGGTTGCAACAACAAGTAAGGCGACGCTTATGTAAACAAGCGATGCTTTTATGATGGCTTCTCTCAAATAAAGACGTTTAAGCCTTTTAAATCCCTCACCCATTATTGTCCTCCTTTCGTATAATATAATTTTAAATATTCTAGCACATTATATATTATATGTCAATATGAAACAATGTAAAATGGTGGCAAAAACGTTTTTTTGTTAAAAATGACAAAATTTTTGGCGGTAGCAAAACGCCACCGCCAAAAAGCTTATTCAAAATAAATTTCCTTAATTTCTGCCGCACCTTCACCGTCAAAGAAGAAGTAAACAGGGTGTGTTCCATTTAAAAATTCGCACACTCCCTCGGCTTTTTTCCAATTTTTACTGTCATCAAGTTGAATTTTGCACACTGCTTCTCCGTCAAGGTCAAGCTTAACCAAAAGACTTGCCTTGATTGGTTTATCAAGAGTTCTGTACACAACGCCTATTTTGTTAACATTGTCAAATTTGAAATACTTATAACCGATCATTGTATCCTGTTCAACCTCGGAAATAATGCGGTCACCATCCTTAAAGGTTATGTGCGGAAGCCTTATACCAACACAGGGAGTGTGAGGCATATGTCCGTTTGTAAGATTGCAGCAAATCGGGGCAGGATATGTGCCTTTTGCGACAAGGGGTCCACCGTTTAGTCCGCATGAGGTCATTTCCACCTGCGGAATTGAACCGTCTGGAAGCATTTGAATTTTCTCTGCGCAGGCTTGCCTTGAATAGTCATTCTTTTGTGTCTGCCTATGGTAGAATATGTACCATTCACCGTTAATTTTTTCAATACTTCCATGGTTGTTGCCTGTTCTATTTAGCCTATCCACCGTTTTTCTACCTTTGTAGCCAATATCACCGTTGGAGATTATGACACCGCCGAATTTAAAATCTCTGTCAGGATAGTCGCTCGTTGCATACGCAAGCTCGTGCTGATTGAAGGTTGAATAAACAAAATAATATTTGTTACCTATTTTTCTTATGGAGCTCGCTTCAAAGAATTCATAGCCTTCAAAATCCGTTCCCTTGTAGATTATTGGGAAAATATGCTTGGGTATGTGCTTTATAGTCATCATATCATCCTCAAGCTCAACCGTTACAGGACCCTGTATACCGCCCTCTGTATTTTCAATTTCCTCACGGGTTTTATGGTACATTTCCATTTGTTTTTTGATGCTTTCTTCCCTTGTGAAATTAGGATTTTCATCAAAGTCATACCATACACCGTAGTAAAGACGAATTTGACCGTTATCATTTATCACGCCGGGGTCAAATATGATAAAGTCTTGAAGCGGCCTTCCGTCAGGGTGCTTTACATAGCCCAAAAACTCGTATTTTCCCGCAGGAGTATCGCTAACTGCCACACTCATCAAATAACTGCACTCATGCTTATCTGCTAAGGAATAATATAAATAATACCTTCCGTCATTACCCTTTACAACGTCAGGGGCATACATAAACCTGTGATTTACATAATCAGGGTCCTGCTTTGCCTGATAAATAACACCCTCATATCTCCAATCCTTTAAATTGTCAACAGGTGCGGAATAGCAAACATAGTCAAGCATACAGAAAAAATCTCCGCCCTCCTTATCATGAGAGCCGTAAACATACACTCTGTCGCCAAAAACGTGGGGTTCGCCATCAGGCACGTATTCACTAAGTGGCATATATGGGTTAAATATCTGTTCCATTTTTCTTCTCCTACTCGAATTTTGTAAATTAATTTTACCATATTTATTTCCGTTTATCAAGTTTTATTATTGATTATTTTCCAAAATAGTGTTAAAATGTAAGTGTTATTTATTAAAGGGGGATTTTATGTTTCGCATTTTAGTTGTTGATGATGATAAAAACACCCGCTTGCTTTTAAAAGCGGTGCTTGAAAATGCTAACTACACCGTAAGTGTAGCTTGTGACGGAATTGATGCACTTTCCGTCTTGGACAAGGAGCATATTGACTTGGCAATTATTGATGTTATGATGCCGAATATGGATGGCTACGAGCTTACAAAAACTCTTAGAGAAAACCAGAACAATTTACCTATATTAATGGTTTCCGCAAAGCAATTACCCGTTGATAAGCATAAGGGCTTTTTGGTTGGCACTGACGATTATATAACAAAGCCAATTGATGATGAGGAAATGCTATACAGAATAAAGGCTCTTTTAAGGCGTGCAAAAATAGCAAACGAGCATAAAATTTACATAGGTGATGTTGTGCTTGACTATGACTCCTTAACAGTGTCAAGAAGCAATGAAACTATTGAGCTGCCCAAAAAGGAATTTATGCTTTTGTTCAAGCTCCTTTCCTATCCCGGCAAAATTTTCACCCGCATTCAATTGATGGATGAAATTTGGGGTGCTGACAGTGAAACAGGCTGGGAAACCGTTACTGTTCACATTGGTCGCTTACGCAAAAGATTTGAAAATTGGCCACAGTTCCAAATTGAAGCCGTTCGTGGGCTTGGCTATAAAGCTGTGAGGTTAGTATGAAATACTCAAACCAAAAGGATAAAAGCAACATTCGCCGACTTTCCGTAACCTTCTCGCTTATCGTTTTAGGCGTTTTGTTAGTTGTACTTGGAATTTCTGTTTTAACTGCATTTTTGCTTGACTCTCTTGGAGTTTTATCAAGTGCTGATGGCTTTAACGCAACTCAAATCACCATTTTTATGGCGATTTCCAGCGTTGTTATGGGTACTGCAATTTCAATAATCACAACAAAAATGATTTTAAGCCCGCTGAATATGATAATTTCCAAGCTAAAAAGTCTTTCAAACGGCAACTTCGGTACTCGTGTGGACTTTGATAAAATTGTTAGCCGTGTTCCCTCATTTCTTGAACTGTCAACTGTTTTTAACAAATTATCAGAAGAACTTAAAAATACCGAGATGCTAAGAAGCGACTTCATAAACAATTTTTCTCATGAATTTAAGACTCCTATCGTTTCAATTGCAGGCTTTGCCAAGCTCTTAAAAAAAGGAAATTTAACAGATGAGCAAAAAAAACAGTATCTTGATGCTATCGAGGAAGAATCGCTTAGACTGTCCTATATGGCTACAAACGTATTACATTTGACTAAAATCGAAAACCAAACAATTTTGACCGACCTAACCACCTACAACGTGTCTGAGCAGTTAAGGTCCTGTATTTTGATTTTAGAACCGAAATGGGCAAAAAAGGATATTGAGTTTCAATTGGACCTTAATGAATACACCATTAATGCTAACGAGGAGCTTTTAAAGCAGGTTTGGATAAATCTAATTGATAATGCAATCAAGTTTTCTAAGGCAGGAAATCCCATAGCAATCAAGGCATCGGACATAAAGGATTATATATTCGTATCATTTACTAACTATGGCACCGAGATTGCACCTGACGCAAAAACCAAGATTTTCAACAAATTTTACCAATCCGACCTGTCACATTCAACAGAGGGTAACGGAATTGGCTTGGCAGTTGTTAAGAAGATTGTAGATTTACACAAAGGTACTATAACAGTAACCTCTGAAAATCAAAGCGTAACCTTTACAGTTACCATACCTAAAAGAACTGACACCCAAAATTAAGGAGATAACCATGGACTTTTCTAAAATAAAAGCTCTTATAGACACCATGCCTAAAAGAGGAATTCCCTTCTTTGAATTAGTTGTAACCAAGGATAACAAGGAGGTTTTCAGCCATAAGGTAGGATACTCTGACAGTGAGCAGGCAGTGCCTTTTAAAAGTGATGACTTATATTGGCTCTTCTCCACCTCAAAGGTTATAACCTGCGTTGCCGCTATGCGCTTGATAGACGAGGGAAAATTAAATTTAAGCGACCCCGTGTCTAAATTTTTACCGAATTATGAGAATTTAAAGGTTAGAAAAAGGGACGGAAGCACAGAACCCTGCAAAACAGTTATGACCGTGGAGCATTTATTTACTATGACAGGCGGAATTGGTCCTGACCATGAAAAAAAGGAAAATTTAAAACCGTTAATTGCTAAAAATGCGGGCACGGTAGAGCTTGCAAATTTCTATGCTACAATACCGCTATATTTTGAACCCGGTACAAGATACCAATACGGCTTTTGTCATGACGTTTTAGGCGCAGTTGTTGAGGTTGCAAGCGGTATTAAGCTATCAAGTTATGTGCACAAATATATTTTAGACCCATTAGGCATGAAGGATACCGGCTATCGACCAACAACCGAGCAGAAAAAACGCTTTGCCGCATCGTATAGATATGACAATTCCAACGGAACAAGCACGCTTATTCCAACTGAAAATCCTTATGCATTAACTGATAATTACGATAGTGGCGGTGCAGGGCTTTTTTCCTGTGCGCAAGACTATATCAAATTAGTTTCAACTCTTGCAAACGGCGGTGTTTCAAGCAACGGGTATAGAGTATTAAGCGAAGATGCAATAAAGCTGATGGAAGCTAACCGTCTTTGTAAGGAAGCATTACAGGATTTTGTTAACGGCAGACTTCACGGATACGGCTGGGGACTTTGCGGGCGTGTCCACATCAATCCTGTTTTTTCTCTTTCCAAATCAAGCATTGGTGAATTTGGTTGGGACGGTGCAGGCGGATGCTTTGCAGTTGTTGACAGGAAGAAAAACATCAGTATGTTTTACGGCATGCAGGTACATAACTGCTCTTACTCTTATATTATTTTGCAGCCACTTATCAGAACCTTGGTTTATGAAGCGTTAGGTGAATAGGAAAAGCCGTCATTCCGACGGCTTTTTTGCTTATTTTGTAATAAATATAATCACAGGGTCAAGAATATTTGCAGATTTTTTCAAAATGTATCGGTTAGCAATTCTTTCAAAGGCAATCTCTGTAATGTCACCGTTCGGCTGTAATGCTTCAAATCCTTTTGGTTCAAAATCGCATACCAGCTCTATATTATCAATAGGATCGAGACCTATGTTAAACAAGGCACAGAACACCTTGTTATTTGGCATATCTGCACATTTAAAATAGACTTCCTCATCATTAGGATAATACACAGGCATTTCCCCTGTCCCTTTGAGAAGGCTTATTAACTGCTCTTTTCTTGTAAAATTCAAAAATGAAAATGCGGTTGACAAATGGAATTCAGCCACAGGAGTGCCTGAAAATACAAATACAGTTCCGCCAAGCTCGTTTTTAAATTCCGTAACCCCCGGGAAAAGATATTCGTAGCTTTCATAGTCTGTTGTATTACAAACCTTTGAGCTTATTACGGTTTTGTCACTTAACGGGACTAACTCCTTAATTTGCATTTGTATTCCCATACATGAACCGTTTTTATAAATTTCACGCACAGGCTGTTTGCCCTTCCACTCACGCACATCAACCCCAAGATACTTACCAAAGCCACGTTTTATAAGGTTTTGCGCAGTATCTGATGCCAGCATTACATTCCCCTTTAATATTTCCGTAATCTCACCGTCATCCATTCTACTGTCAACATCACCCTCCAAGCAGACAACTCCTCCGTTTTTACCGGAATAGTACATTGGCAAGCCCAGCTTTTCAAGAACGCAGTAGCTCCAACCGTCCCATTCCTCCTTTACCCTGCCATATGTAAAATCGGGGGTAGAGGGAACAAAAATTCTGCATCCCCTCCATTTAAGACTCGGTTGTAGCTCTGCCAGCCTTTCATAAAAGCCATGGTTTTTAGATAAAATTTCTCTATATTTTTCTCCGCTTTTCGGCTCGTAGGTGATAAGACGGGTAATCCAGTGCTTTGCTCCGTTTACGCCCTCTAAAATAGAGCCTGTATAGTGGGCGTGCATTCCGTACGCACTAACGCTGTACCTATTTTGAGGACAAGTGTCTGTTTCTGCCAAAAGCACATCAACCTTACCCTTCAACTTTTCAATTTGCGTGGCTGCACGATGAAATACACGGCTCAAATATCTTGCACCCTGCGGCGTATAATTGCCGTTGTTTATTCTAACTGTTACAGGATTATTTTCTCCTGCCAATACAGATGCTATTTCATAGGCAAACTCAGCATTATTGCCACAGCAGCAATAGGATGATGACAGCTTTGGATTTACACTGTCTAAGCCTGCGCGTATTACCTTAGCAGCTCTTACTAATGATTCCTTCTGACACTCAATAAATATATCCGTATATTTTTTACCCTGCTCTGTTTTTTGGTTTACGATTTCCCAAAGCTCCTCTTTTGTAAGGTTAGTTCCTGCTTTCTTGTTGAACATTTCCATATGTAAAGGACAAGCGCAGCCCTCACCCTTAAACCAAATTGTACGCAGGTCATCATCTATCATAACATGCTCAGGCTCGTATTTTGCAATGGTTGCCATTTCATCATACAAAAAATTCAAGAAATCCGTATCACAGGGGCAAACAACCCTTGTTGCAACACCGTCATTAAAATTGACGTGTGTTTGATATGGAAACATTTCTCCCAAAATCCAGCCGTGACCAACTGTTGCTTGTATCAATATGCCGCACTTCAATCCCATTTCACCAAGGCGTTTTTTAAATCTTGCAAACTGCTCGCAATATAGACTTACCTTATCTGACGGCGGATTTCCCTCCGGCACTAATGTCATTTTAAAAAGCGCTAAATCTGCAATTCCCTTTTCATACTGTTCTTTTATATCAGCACAAATTTCCTCAATATGCTCTAAATCAAGTGGCATTATTGTATATGAAAAAAGCTTGTTCATTTTCCTTCTCCTTTTTTTAGTTAAAAATTGACATATGCTTTCTTTTATGATACAATTATATCAAACATAAAATGATATTTCAATATTTAAGGAGATGTTTATGAAAATCTTATTTCAAGGCGATTCTATCACAGACGCAGACAGAAGCAGACAGGACGACACCCGCTTAGGAGTTGGCTATCCAAGGCTTGTTGAAGCTGCCCTCGGCTTAGAGGAACCCAATAAATATACCTTTTTAAATAGAGGCATTAGCGGAAACCGTATTGTTGATTTGTACGCCCGTATCAAAGCTGACATTATCAATTTAAAGCCTGATGTTATGAGCATTTTAATAGGCGTAAATGATGTTTGGCACGAAATTGGCGAAAATCCAAACGGAGTTGATGCAGATAAATTCTTTAAGATATACTCAATGCTAATCGAAGAAGTAAAGGAAGCACTTCCAAACATAAAAATTATAATTTTAGAGCCATTTATTCTCCAAGGCTGTTCAACAGTTGAGCATTGGGACTATTTTTCCAAGGAGGTCCCGATGCGCGCTGAAATGGCAAAAAAGATTGCGGACAAGTTTGATTTACCTTTTGTTCCTCTCCAAAAAGGCTTTGATGACCTTTCCAAAAAAGCCCCCTGTGAATATTGGTTAGGTGACGGTGTTCACCCAACTGCAAAGGGTCACGAATTTATAAAAAATCAATGGTTAAAAGCGTTCAAAAACATATAAACAAAACAAAAACAGGACACGTGGTGCCCTGTTTTTTCTTACTCATGATATTTATACTTGCTTATTCTTTCTACAAACTCATCAAAGTCTAATTGCTTTGCCGCTTCGTGAACGATAGATATAAGCGACTCCGTATATCTCTGCTTGCACCATTCACCAGCCAAGCAGTCCTCACAGCTTTTACCGTCACAGCGAAGCACAAATTTGTCAAGCGGATTCGTTCCGTTTTCTATGTGCGTATATATTGCTCTTACGATACCCGAATCGTGAAATTGTTCCAATAGTTTTTTTATTTTGCTGTCATCATCACCATTTAACACCATAGCAAGATAGCGCTTTAAGCAGATAAGATATCCTGCATCTTCATTTTTACAAAACGGTATCATCTTTCCAACAAAAGCAAGTGCTTGTGCAAAATTTCCAATTCCGTAATAAACATATGCCAAGGATGCAGATAATAAATATTGATCATCATTTCGGTCGCATTTAAACGGCAAATTAGCACAATTTGCAAAGCTGAACAAATCCTCTTTTAAGCTTACAAGCTTTTTCATTTCTCCAAAATGTGCAAGCAAAACCATATAATCTTCAAAGCCAGCCTTGTTTAAATTGCGCAAAATTCTTGAAGCTTCTCTTGCATTTACAAAACCGCTTTGCTTCTTAGACAAGCTATACATAAGTATTTCACTGTATCCGGGAACCACTACATTATAAGTGGGAAAACCAAGGCTTGAACCGTTTCTAACCAGTATTTCCTTGCCTAATTCTGCGAAATATTTTACTAATTGACACAGAAGCTCCGAATTATTCCTTCCGTCAAAGCCTACCTTATCATTGTAGGAGTATTTGCACTCACCAATGAAAAATTCAGGAGCTTTATCATAATTTCCTTTTTTTAACTCTTTATATGTGCTACGGTAAGTATCGACATCATCAAAATTATAAATAAAATCCTCGTTTTTTGCAAAGGTCTCGATTTTTCTTCCCTGGAAGGTTTCTGTCAAAGTGCGTTCAAGAGCAATTTCCAAAATCGGATATGCACCAAAATGTGTATGATATCTGCCTGTTCTTTTATCAATATAGTAAACGCATACAACAGGAAAGCGCTTGCCCAAGGAGCAATCCTTAACAAAAACATTTAGCCCCTTATCCCTGATGCTTTCAATTATTTTGTAAGCAACAGGATATTTTTTAAGCACCGTTTCAGGAATGTCAGGCAGCGAAATGCCTTCTTTTATTATTTTCAGCTTATGGTATCGCTCCATTATTTCTGAAAGAGCTTGCACAACTGCTTCTTCCATAGTATTACCGGCTGCGCCACCGTTACTGCCACACGCAAGGCAACGAATTTCCCTTGGCAGGTACACTGTCTTGCCATTCATTAAATTGTAAAATGAGGTTGAACTGAGTTTTCCGTCTTTATTGGCAAACTCAAAAACCAAATCCCTTCCACTTTTTTGTGTTCCGTCTATTTGGTTAATTCTCCTTGCTAAATCATCGTACCAGCTTGGAATTTGCCCATACAATTCTTCTGCGCCTAACTCTTTATCTTCACCTATTGCAGACATAAAATGACCAAGCTTTTGAACGCTTGAATCGCCAAACAAGCCAAGCTGCATACGTTCCATTAATTCACCGTGGGCACTTGCAAAAGCAAACTCCTTGGTTAAGCCTTTGCCGTTTACGCCAAAAGCAGTTCCGTCAACATCAAGTCTTACAGAATAGCAATGCTCTACGTTAGATTCATTCCACTTAGCAGTTGTTTTTATGTTATATTTTTTAAGAATACCATTGATTTTTTCTACTGTTTTTACAGGGGAGTCATCCTTATATGTTGCATCAAGTAAAGATAGATTAAAATCTTGTTCACTCATTTTCAACAATATCTCCTTTTGCATTGATGTTAATATATTACCATAACATTCGTTTTTTGTCAATGTTCAAAAGCACCAACAAGCCTTATCAAAGCCTATATGCTGAGGATGTGGAATCGGAGTGCCTCGCCAACCTATATCTTGTGCATTTTCTTCCCAATACTTTATGTTACCAAAAATTGGAGAGATGTTAGTAAACTGGACTATTTTCAGTTCAACGGTTTTTCCCCACAAATCAGAGCTTATTTTAAAAATGTAAGGCGAAGCGATTTTTTCATCAATCAATGCACCGTCAAGGTACACCTTGGTATATAACTCAGTGCCACACAGCTCTATTGCAGCCGCGCCCTTAGGTATTTTCACCTTAGAAATCAACTCAACCTTACCGTAATCGTATATTTTTTCTCCGACAGTATAGCTGCTTTGACGATTGCCTATATAAAGCTTATTGTTTTCCACACTGCAAGCAAAATCTCCAAGCAAAAATACACTTGGCAAATATTTATAGTCTTTTTTACAGCTTAGCGTGTGATTTCCTTGTTTTATCCACACGTCACCTGACATTTTATATAATTTTTTCATTCCGTCGCTTAGAATACCGTCACGGTATTCGCCCCAAATTTCTGTTCCGTCTAAGCACGCTATATCATCGTTTCGTATCGCAAGGATGACATTTTTGTCACAATCACATTGGATTATTGAAGCCTTATCAGGGCTTAACATCACTGTGCGTATCATATTTAAATTATGGTAACGGATATCATATTTAGCATTTATATCTTCTTTTTGGTACTGTTCGCTTTTGCAATCAGTTATAACAGAATTTTCATCAAACCAAACAGGCTTTCCTTTTACAAAATATGTGTCCGCCTGTGCAAACAAATTAAGGGCTATAAATGTGCCATCATCATATTTTCTTACAAAAATACCGTAAGGAGTGTCGCCATTTTGGTCTGTCACTATCTTTTCGTGCTTAATTTTTCTAATGTTATATGGCTCACTATCTAAGGTAATATTACCGTCCTTTGTTATTTCGATAACAGGGATACCGTCAGGGCTTTCCTTATTTATAAGCTTCCACTGAACTTGATTATACGTAAGCTCATATAACAAGTCATGATATACTTTTGTATCAAAGCTTCCTGTTATATTTTTTGCGCACTGCTCAAACGGGAAACGGACATATACATTTGGTGTATAATCCTTTTTGGATAGTTTGGCAAGCTCCTTTGCTTCCTTTGCTAACAGCCTAATTCCCTCGAAATCAGGCTGATCAGTGTTAAAATTATTAAAAAAGTCAGTTATAAATTTATTTCCGCGCATATCCATATGCGAAACTGCAAGAAAATAATGGTCAACCTTGAAAGCTGCGCACAAATAAAGCATTAAACGTTTTTTGGCATATGACATACTGCATGGACCTAATGCAAAAAGCTCTGCCATAGCTCCGTTTTCTTTTCTTGCATATTCTATTGAGCCAAGCAAGGAAAAAATACTTTTTTCCTTTACATCCGTACATATTTCATCTATTCCCGGCAATGAAATACTTGACAGATTGCCTAAAAAATCTCCGCCGTGTTTTACTGCGCCGACAGGGTCATTGTCACACATAAAATGCCCCGTCATTAATATTCCGTGGCTTCTGCACCAATTGGCAAGCTTTTCTATATACGCACTTTTAAACCTTTTTGAAATTAAATCTGTACAGTTATAATAAAAAGATTCATAGCAGGACAACATATCACTATGAAAATCTCTGCCGGTCGCTTTTTGATAATCCTTTTCCATTCCGTCATAATATGAAATTGAATTCTCTTCACAGCAATACCCAATTGAGGGCTCGTCTGTAAACATCCCTTTTATGACAGTGCCAAAATATTTACCGAATCTTTTGTAGTATTCCTCGTGGGTGGTTTCTATAAAATAATCAACCGCTTCTGGGGAGAGCAAATTTGGAAAAAACTTCTCACCAAACAGCCCTGAGTTATGGCGAGATTTATAGCTAATTTCCCCTGCTCCCTCTCCCTTGGTCACGATTGCTTTAAGACGAAATTTTTCCTTTGCTGTTACTCTGCCGCCCGCATCGCCCGAGGGCCAATTAAAATCATCGTACAGCCAAATATACATATTTAATTCTTCTGCACAAGCAATAAAATCACCTATTGTATTAAACCAATCTTCGCTTAAATATTCGATTTCACAGCCTGAACGAGGATATAGCATTGCTTGCTCTATTCCGTTTTCCTTTAAGCCTCTTAAATATTTATATATATCTGCTTTACTTGGCTTACCTGTAACAGCAGACATCGTTATAAGCGGACTCTTCATAATTTCTCCCAAATGCTTGCTTAATGTAATTTAGGCAAAACCTCTAACATAAAACTGTGTGAGCATTTTTCTTTTACTTTTTATAAATTAGCATATTCCAAGAATGCTTTTTTAAGGAAACATCCTTTCCCTTTTCAACTTGTCGCTTAATTGGTTTTATTGCTTCGTTGTCAGCGGTGTTTTCTGTATTTATGTCGTCTGTATAAAGTTCAATATGCTCATTCAAAGAATAACCCTCAAAGCCGCCGCCAAGAGAAATCGCCACGTCCATATCCTCGGTCAAGGAACGGTTAACGGCAAATACAACAACCTCATCCTTTTCCTCGTTATAAATTACAGAGGTATGTAAATACGGCACATCCCATCCCTCCTTGGACTTATAGGAGTTGCTTTCTATCTGAGCCTTTAACGTGCTTCCGTTTCCGTAAACCGATGCGTACATATATGGATAGAAAATTGTTTGCTTCCATGCTTTACCGCCATTTTCTGTCATTATAGGTGCTATTACATTAACAAGCTGTGCAAGGCAGCCTATTTTAACACGATCACAATTGTTTTGAAGAGTGTTTAGCATACAGCCAACCAGCAAAGCATCCTCAAAATTAAATTTTTCTTCCAAAAGATGTGGGGCATATTGCCATTTTTCCATTGCCTTTTCTTCATCCTTGGTCCTGTACCAAACATTCCATTCGTCAAAGGATAGATTTACGGTTTTGTCGCTGTTTTTCTTTGCTTTTATTTCATCGCAAATGGCGGCGGTTTCTTTAATAAACCTATCCATATCCTCTGCTCTTGCAAGAAAGTTGGGTGTATCTTTTTCATTGTTTCCGTAATAGCAGTGCAAGGACACATAATCTACATAGTCATAGGTATGGTCAAGAACGGTCCTTTCCCATTCTCCAAAGGTAGGCATATCATGGCTGGAACTACCGCAAGCGACAAGCTCTATGCTTGGGTCCGTCCACTTTAAAACCTTTGCTGTTTCTGTGGCTACTCTACCGTATTCCTCCGCGGTTTTGTGGCAAATTTGCCACCATCCGTCCATTTCGTTTCCTAAGCACCAAAGCTTAAAGCCAAAGGGCTTTTCAAAGCCGTTTTGACGGCGAAGATTGGCATAATACGTATTTGTTTCGCTATTACAGTATTCGATTAAATTTCTTGCTTCATCAGGCCCTCTTGTACCTAAATTCACCGCCATCATAACGTCTGTGTTGGCACGCCTTGCCCATTCCTGAAATTCATCAACACCAACCTGGTTAGTGTCAACGGTGAACCATGCAAGGTCCAGCTTTTGCGGACGCCTGCTTTTTTCGCCAATACCGTCCTCCCAATTGTAGCCGGAAACAAAATTTCCACCCGGATAACGAACAATTGGAACGTTCAGCTCCTTAATCATATACAAAACATCTTTTCTAAAACCCATATCATCCGCCGTTTCATGGGTTGGCTCGTATATGCCGTTATATACTGCCCTTCCAAGGTGCTCTATAAATGAGCCATATATACGCCTGTCAATTTTATCTATAATACTATTTTTATTTACGGTAAGCTTTGCTTTCATTTATTTTCTCCTAAATTTGTTGTTAACTTGATTATATCACAAATCCTATTGAAAATCAACTTAATTAACTGTATTAAGCGATTTTATAAAATGTTGATTTTTCAATAAATAATGTCACAATTGTAGAAGGTTTACGAAACGAGATATTGAATTATAATTTATGCTAAAACAGATATCAAGTATATAATCAAAATTAAAACAAAAAAGACCGTTTTTGCGGTCTTTTTGTTTAGAAATTTACTAACACAATTGATGTAATGGCAAGAAGCAAAACGGCAATATCCTTTTTTGTTAGCTTTTCCTTATATATTATTATTCCTAATACTGAGGATAGCAAAATGCCGCCTATATTCAATACAGGGAAAAAGATTGCGCTATCAAGCTTGCCTGCAAGATATGTATTTAAAAGATTACATGTTGCAAAGAATGCGCCTATTGCTGAGCAAGAAAAAATGTTTTTCCTTTGGATTTGATTTTCACCCTTTTTCATAAACAGGAAAAACAGAAGTGACACAGCAAAGCAAAAAACAAATGCAATTAAAATAAATGAATTAGTTTGATTGGCATAGGCTGATTTTTGCTGTACCTTTTGCACAACGCCAAGTCCACCTGAGCAAAGCATTGCAAGTAAAAGCGGAATAAGATAAGATTTTGTACTGCCCTTTGCACCGTTTGACTTTTTGCTTATTCCCGATATAAGAATAACGGGTATGACTATCAATATACCAAATGCGCCGAACACCGTAATTTTTTCGTCCCAAAAAATTGCTCCCGAAAGGGTTGGAATAAGAAATCCGAAGGAATATATAGTAACGCAAACCGCGGTTTTACCGTTTGACAGTGCAATTGTGTAAAACCATTGCGCACAAAGGAGTATAGTTCCGTATGCCAAAGCAATCAAAACGGTAAACAAGGATATACCGCTAAATCCGAAAGCATTTACAATAACAAGAACAATAGTTCCTGCGGCAAAAATCAATGCTTGTATTCCAAAAAACTCACGGTTTTTAAAGGAAAAACCTGAAAAGCTTTTCATCAATACATTTCTGAAAGAAGCCAAGGCAGCACTCAAAAACAAAAGCAACGCTGAAATAATGTCCATATTTACCTCACATCAAATTTTACAAGGTCTTAACTAAATTATAACTGTTTTTTTCTTTTTTTCAACCTATTTTTCAAATAAATTGTAAAAGCCTCATAATTATTTATAAAATCGAGCTATCTTGACTTAAATATTAGATTGTGCTATAATTTATTTATCTTCTATCGTTTCTATTTCATTTACCCGATACTGTTTCTGTTATTGGCTCTTTCGCATTTTACAACTGTACCCAGCTTAAAACCGTATCCTTTGGCAAATCTTTAAAAAATATAAAATCCAATGCCTTTTTCAAGTGTAATAATTTAAGGACTATTCAATATAACGGCACCCCGCAAGAGTGGGTATATGTTTTTAAGAATTTCGCAAAAATCACTAAAAGAGCCAAGGTTATTACACTATAAGAATACTTATAAGTACATGCGCACCCAATTTGTGGCAGAGCCACAAATATGGGCGACTGATAGTTCCACCAAAAAGAACAGGACTCGCAAATAGCGAGCCCTGTTCTTTTTGGTGGAACTGATGGGAGTCGAACCCATGTCCGAAAACCACTTGACATAACTTTCTCCGTAGGCAGTTAATCCTTTAAAATTCCCCTACAGAACGATGATTAACAATCTTTTATTCGGGTATTGTCTTAATGCTTGATTGATACAGACAAAACTCTCAATTCAAGTTCACCTCTCATTTTACGCTCAGTCTTGGGTCGAGGTCCTCCCAAGAGGAACGGGTGGCGCTATTGGCCACAGCACTGCCGCTAATCGCTCCCGAAGGAGCAATTAGTTAGGCAGCCATTGCAACTTTATTGTTGTCGTTTATTATTTAAGTTAGCCATTATTACGGGATTAGCCAGCCCGCTACGCTTATCATATCTTATAATCCCCGTCGAAACCGTTGCAGCCCCATATAGGTATTATATAATTATTTCTTGTAGCGGGAGGGGTGACCCCTCCCCTACAAATTTGCTTTTACATTCTCTGTATTAGAAGAAAAATACTCCAAGACCCCAGCCGACTAAGCCGCCTTTTTTAAGATGCTCAACATAATTTCTTCTAAATGAAGTATTTGTTGGCAATCTATCAGGATTTCTATCCTCTGTATCAAAGAGCCTCCAAAGGTCCTCGCCCTCATTATCACCGTATTCAAACACATCAAAGCGAGAGAAGAATTTATATGTGTTGCTATTATGATTTAAAATTTCCTCGTGCTTTGGATAAAGAAGCCAGGAGTGGCAGATAAATGGCTTCTCCTCTCCCTCAATTTCGGTAAAGAATTCCTTTGCCATTTTGTATGCTTCAATACAGCTTTCCTCATCAAAAGGAGTACCGTCCCTTGGAATATGTATGCCGATTGCCTTGCTATCCTTACTTAATTTATGACCGTTTTTATCATACTCGTGACCGAAGTTTGAGATTTCAAATTGCAATCTGCCAAGACCAAATCTTGTAAGGTCGAAAAATCCCGGGAACCACCAAGCAACAAAGGAACCGATTACACCGCGTACAACCTTACATTCTTCAAGCTTATACTTTAAGTCAAGCATAGATTTCTTAAAGATTTCCATACTGATGCCGCGTTCAATATAAAGCTCCTTTAAACGCTTGGACATACACATAAAAATGAGCAAGCCTGATGTATATGGATGCACACCTACGGCTTTGCCTGCGTTTTGTGCGGGAACGAGAATTTCATTATAATAATCGCACTTTATGTTATTATCATATACCTTTAAAATTCTTTCCCATTCCTTTTTTGTGCTTTCATAACCAATAATTTTTTCGTAGGCTTCAAGCAAAAACGCTTTGTCCTCACCTGTGTAATCACATTCAGTCATAAAGCTGTTCAAATATTCTTTCATTACATTTCTCCCTTTGTAACTCTTTCTATTGTTCTTTGCGCTGACTTCTTTGCTTCACTTTCACGCTTATCATAAAGTTTTTTACCCTTGCAAACGCCTATCTCCACCTTAACCCGTGAGCCTTTAAAATAAAGGGACAAGGGAATTATGGAATAGCCGTCACGGGTGAGCATACCGTTTAGCTTCATTATTTCTTTTTTGTGCATTAGAAGTCTTTTGTGGCGAAGTGGGTCTTTATTAAAAATATTTACTTTTTCGTAAGGGCTGATATGTATGCCCAAGGCAAGCAGCTCCCCATCGTAAACCTTGCAAAAGGAATCCTTTAAATTGACCTGACCTTGACGGAGAGATTTAACCTCTGTGCCGAAAAGCTCAATACCCGCTTCATACCGTTCAAGCACGAAATAATCGTGAAAGGCTTTTTTGTTTTGCGCTATTGTTTTTGTACCTTGTTCAGCCATAATTCTCTCCTTTCAAGTATTTTAATTAGTATAACATATTATTTTTTATTTTTCAATAGCATATCTTGTCGTAATTGACAAAATATATTTAGTATGATACAATTGATAAGAGGTGATTATATGGAATATGAGATTATTTATTCCAAGAGAAAAACCGTTGGGCTTAAAGTAACGCCTGAATTGAAGCTTGTTGTTCACGCCCCTTTTGGACTTAACCGTAAAATTATTGACGAAATTGTGCAAAAGCATTCAAGCTGGATTGAAAAACGGATAAACATAATTAAAGAGCAGCCTTTACCAAAAGCGGTTTTACCAAATGAAATTTTGGAATTAAAGGAAAAGACAAAAGAAATCGTTTTACCCCTTGTAAAAAAGTACGCTGAGCAAGTGGGCGTAACATATACCAAAGTCAATATTACCTCTGCCAAAAAGGTGTTTGGCAGCTGTACTTCAAAAAAGCACTTGAATTTTTCTTTCAGGCTGGCGCTTTATCCCATATCAGCAATTGAATATGTTGTTGTACACGAGCTGTGCCACATAAAAGAGATGAACCACTCCAAAAAATTCTGGTGCGAAGTAGGAAAAATTTTGCCTGACTACAAAGAAAGACGAAAATTATTAAAGTGAGGGAACTTATGAATATTGTTATTCTTGATTACAAGACCTTGGGAGAAGACCTTGATTTAACAGGGGCGGACAAATTCGGCACTGTTACAAAATACCCTGTTACAAAGCAAGATGAAGCGAAAGAACGCTTAAAGGATGCTGACATTGTGATTGTCAATAAGGTTAAAATGGTTGAAAGCGTTTTAAAGGATGCGAAAAACTTAAAGTTAATATGCGAAACTGCCACAGGATATGACAACATTGATACAGAATACTGTAAAAAAAGAGGGATTGCCGTTGCTAACACCCCTGCTTATTCTACCGCTTGTGTTGCACAGGTGACTGTATCTATGGCTTGCTCTTTGGTAACGCATTTGAACGAATATAGAAATTTTGTCCATTACGGCGGTTATCAAAACAGTATTAGCGCAAATATGCTTGAACCTGTATATCACGAAATGGCAGGAATGACCTGGGGCATTATCGGCTTTGGTAACATTGGCAAGGGGGTTGGCAAAATTGCAGATGCATTTGGCTGCAAGGTTATTGTAAACAAACGCACTCCTGACCCTGATTTTGAATGTGTTGACCTTGATTATTTACTTAAAAGCTCCGATATTATCTCTATCCACTGTCCTTTGACCGACAAAACAAGGGGTATGATTGGCAAGGAGCAGCTTAAAATGATGAAAAAGGATGCCATTATTATCAATGTTGCCCGAGGTGCTGTTTGGGATGAGCAGGCGGTTGCCGATGCGATTATTGACGGGACAATTGGCGGTATGGGATGTGATGTTTTCTCTTATGAGCCGATTGATGAAAAACACCCATTTGTAAAAATACTTGACCGTTACAACGTGCTTTTAACGCCACACATGGCTTGGGGCTCCTTTGAATCAAGAACAAGATGCTTTAACACGGTGCTTTCAAATATTGAAGCGTTTTTAAACGGTAAAGAACAAAATAGAATAGTATAAAAAATTGTGAGCAAAATGCTCACAATTTTTTGTTATTATTCCGCTGTATATCCCCATACAACAGGACAGTTTGAATAGTTCCACCGAGAATCCCATCCGTTTGGCTTACTTTCTGCTTCGCAATAGATTGTAAGGTTATCACAGCCATTGAATGCGCCTAAGCCAATGCTTGTTACACTGTCCGGTATTGTTACGCTTTTTAGGCTTTTGCATCCCTGAAATGCAGTTGGAGCTATACTTGTTACACCATCTGGTATTATTATGCTTGTTAAGCCCGTGCAATCGGAGAATGAATCAACGCCTATACTTGTTACGCCAGTTCCTATTGTTACGCTTATTAATCTTGTGCAACCGGAGAACGCTCTATCGCCTATGCTTGTTACACCAGTTCCCATTGTTACGCTCGTTAGGCCTGTGCAACCCGAAAACGAATAATCGCCTACGCTTGTTACACTATCAGGTATTGTTATACCTGTTAGGCTCGTGCAATAATTAAACGCAGAATCACCTATGCTTGTTACACTATCAGGTATTGTTACACAAGTAAGACTCTTGCAACCAGAGAATGCAGATGACTTAATTTCTGTTACCGTATCAGGTATCACTAACTCTGTTACAAGTTCTCCGTTTATGTATAGCATCTCCACACATCTGAATGGAGAAATGTTACCAAAGTTTATATTACACCAACCTTCTATATTTCCAATATAATTCACGCTCATGAAGCCTTTATCACCTTTAACGTCTTTATAACCGCCAAATGCGCTTGAACCTATATTCATTACACTGTTTGGTATAATTATGCTTGTGAGGTTGGCGCACCCCTCGAATGCACTATCGCCTATGTTTGTTATACTGTTCGGTATTGTTACACTTGTTAGGCTCGTGCAAAAATAGAATGCTGAATCGCCTATGATTGTTACAGGTATCTCTTTGTAAATGCTTGGAATTATAATATCTACCTCTGTGCAAGTACCAATTGATAAAACAATGTAGTAAGTTCCATCTTCACTTAATTTGTATTCAAGCCCCTCGCTGGGCAATGCTCCGCAAATTGTACATACATCATTTGTAACTTTGTGCCCCAGATTTAAAATTTTCTCACTAACAACTTTTCCGCATGTACATTTCTGTTGCTTTAAGCCTTCCTTTGTGCATGTTGGCTCGGTTACAGTTACCCATTCACCATATGCATGCTCATGTTTTGACTCTTCATTTTCTTCTATTTGTGTATCACCGTTTTTGATGCCGCAAGATACTAAATACAAAGCACAGGCACAATGAAATATAAGGATAAACAATGCTAAAGGTTTTCTTTTCATTTTCCTTTTCTCCTTAGGTTTTAACTTTATCCTTTATACAAACTCTAATTCTGCAAAAGGTTTGCAATTGCTATTTGGCATGATAAACGCTTGGGATTTGCATTGGTTGTTTCGCTCGCTTTCATTAACAGTCGCTCAATTCTATAAAAAACGGCACCTTGGTGCCGTTTTTTTATTAAATTGTTTTGTAGAATGAAACGGAAGCATCTGTTGTTGAAGTAATTTCAACCATAGTAACCGTTTCGTGCTGGTAAAGGTCAATCATCACGTATGCACCAGATACTGTAAATGTAGCAATTGCTTCGCCGCCATTTTCCGCATAGATAACAACTGTGTATTCCGTTTCCTCAGTGCCGTTGAGAACAATTAAGCCGTCGCCAATTGACAATGCATGCTTACCGTCTGCCCATTCAACCTCATTAATTGCAAATTTTTCATTTGCTGTGATTGACATTGGTTCCTTCGGTTTTGCATAGCCCTCCCAATCTGCTGATGTGCCGCCGCAAACACATGGGTCTTGACCGCAAATGCAAAGTGCATCGCTGCCTGTAACCTTTTCGGCTGTTACGTCAACATAGCTCTTGTTACATACTTGGCAGGTTGTTGTACCGTTTTCAGAAACATCACCTAATGTGTGCGGTGTAATATCTGTATAATCTCTATCCTCAGTTAAGCCACAAGCACCGGCAGTACAGCTATAAGTTGTATATCCCTTTGCGGTGCATGTAGGAGCTGTTACATTAAACACGCTATCAAATGAGTGAACATTCGTTGGTTGACCAACCTCATCCCCCGCATAAGCTGTGAAATCCTTATAGCAAACAGGACATTCATAAATAGCGTAATCAACACAGGTTTCAAATACCTTTACTAATTCAGGGTCGTATGTATGTCTAACCTCTTCCTGTGCCTTCTCAGTTTTCACTTCTGTACAAGGAACTTCTCTGCAAATTCTGTCACAAACATACTCAAAATTACTGTCATTACCGCACCAAGGTTGAACGCTAACTACCCAGTTGTGGCCAAGCGCAGGAATTTCGCCCTTTCCGTTTGTGTCATCGGTTGCAAGCTTTCCGCAGCTTTCAACCTGACAGTAGTAGGACCTTTCACCCTTTTCTGTACATGTTGGAGCTAAGGTTACTACAAAGTGTGTGCCCTCAATGGCATCTGCTTCCTTATAATATGTATGTCCAAGCGGGTCAACCTCGTCCTTTGTGCTGTTATAGTCACATCTTGAACAGGTAACTATTGTAGCACCCTTAGAATCACAGTTTGGTAAAACAATCTCATACTGCTCATCATGTCCAAGCGCAGGAATTTCACGAATGTTATTATCACCGTCAAATGGGTAATCATTACAAGTGAAGCACCAATATACCTTTTTTCCGGGCTGATCACAGGTTGGGATTTCTATAACTCTATAATGTTCATCCTCTCTTGCATCCTCCTCCATATAGTAGCTATGCGGAGCAGCAGCAACAAAATCAGATTTTCCTACATAATCACATCTTGAACAGGTTACGTGTGTGTAGCCTTCTTCTGTACATGTTGGAGCAACAGACTCGCCCTTTATCTCGTCATGACCAAGCTCATCAACAAATTCGCTCTTATCAGTAAAGTCACATCGTGAACAGGTTACAGGTGTGTAGCCCTTTTCTGTACATGTTGGCGCAACGGGTGTACCGTTTATCTTGTCGTGACCAAGCTCATCAACTATATCGGTTTTTTCAAGAGTATCACCACATACTGTACATACATTGGCTGTATAGCCTTCTTCCGTGCAAGTTGGCTCAACCGTCTTTTCCTCATATGTGTGAGCAACAACGTCGGTTTCGTTTACTATCTCTGAAAAGTCACAGACAGAGCAATCACGCTGTGTATAACCTTTTTCAGTACAAGTAGGTGCAACAACTGTTTCAACAATTGTGTGCGATGCGGGAACGATGTTTTTTACCTCCTTGTAATCACAGCCTTCTCTCTTACAGGAAAGCTCTGTATAACCGTCTTCGGTACAAGTAGGCGCAACTACGTTTTCCAAAACATCATGCTCCAATGCAGGAATAGAAGTTTCCTTCGTTAAGCCGCATACACATGCTTCTATTTTCTTACCGGCAATGCCACATTTTGCCGGAACTTCGGTTGTAGTATAGGTGTGAGCTGCGACATTCGACTTTTCCTCACATCCTTCTACTGTGCAAGTGTGCCAGTGATTTGTTTCGTCCTTCTGCCAATTGGTATCAAAACTATGCTCATGTCCGCCACAAGAGGCAAAAACAAAAAGCAATGCAACAATACCAAGTATCGACAGTGACAACCAAATTTTCTTTTTCATAAGTCACCTCAAATATATACTTACTATTTTACTATTATATTTTAGCACTATTTTCAAAAAATATCAATAGATAATGAAAAATATTATTGAAATGTAATAAAAAACATTAATCATTCTATGTTTTTTGAGTTAAGTGCTATTTTCTTCTTGTAAAATATGCCAATATATGTTAACATAACCTTATGAAAAGCAAAAAAACAAATTATCTTTTGAACATATGTAAATATAATAAGGTGTAAAATGAGAAAAATTAAAGAAAAAATAGAGTATTCTCTTAAAAACGTTGCATTAGAAAATAAGAAGCTACAAGACAAATTGACAAAAACTATTAAATTAACTGACTATGCTTCGCACGACAATGTTTGGACGGAGGCATTTCAAGCCGCACTTAACGAATACGAGGTTATAATTATTCCAAAAAGGAATGAGCCATATATCATAGATAGCAGTATTACAATCCCTTCAAACAGGCATATTATCGCCGAGGACGGTGCTGTCATTAAAATCGACAAAAGCTCCCGTGTGCTTTTATTAAGAAATGAAAGCACCCAAGACGGCACACACAAAAAGATTAATTATCCCCAAAACCAAAACATAACAATAGAGGGCGGCCTTTGGCAGGATTGGTGTCCCCACAGAATGGGATATGGTGCAAGCGGGATGTATGATAACGATAGGTCTTTTTTTGGCGTTTCCACGTGTATGCTGTTTAACAACATGAGTAATCTTACACTTAAAGATATGACCTTCCAAAATTGCGGTGGCTTTGCAGTTCAGCTTGGCGATATTTCCCGGGTAATTATTGAAAACATTAGATTCATAAGCTGCTTTGCTGACGGAATACATGTAAACGGTAACACTAAAAATATACATATAAAAAATGTGTATGGTGAGGTTGGGGATGATTTAGTTGCTTTTAATATGTATGACTGGCAGGATTCAAGCATAAACTTTGGTCCTTGCGAAAATGCAATATGTGAGGATTTGGAGCTTTCACAAAGCAGTCACTATAAAGCAATAAGGATAGAACCGGGTATTTATACTTATGATGACGGGTCACAGGTTGACTGCTCCTTAACTAATGCAATTTTCAGACGCATAAAGGGAATTAAAACCTTTAAGCTATACTGTCAAACTCCACCCTATAAATTAGGCGAAAGCCCAGAAAACGGTGGCGTTGGCTCAGGAGATAACATATTTTTTGAGGACATTGACATTGATTTAGATGCTCCAATTGATTTGCTGGACGAATATTTAAGCAACCACCCTATCAAGGGCACATTTGCAGGCTTTGAGCTTGGCTTGAATGTTAAAAATCTGTTTTTAAAGAACATTAATCTTCGGCTTTACCGTGAAAAATACCCTTTATCTTACCTTATGTGCATCGGACCGAAATCTGTAAGATTCAAGGACGGCACAGAGATTTTTGACCCTTATTTTTCTTCCGCCGCTGAAAATATTTATTTTGAAAATGTAACCGTAAACGGTGATAGAATTAGCGATATAACGCCGTACATTAAAGAGATTACATTTGACCGCTTGTATGACGATATTCCGTCAAGCGCTTTTGGGAAATTCAATAACATAATAGTAAAATAAAAAGCTACCGCAGTTAGCGTGTTCTCGGTTGAGGAGAAATGCTAACTGCGGTAATTTTTTATTTTGTTATAACAGCTCTTTAACTACCTTTGCAAAATCACGGTAGTCATCAATTGTCAAATAATTAAAATCGGACAAGTAAACGCTTTCATCATTTCCGCCTTGCCCATAGTCGTCACCTATATAGACGACTTCATCGTGAGAATAACCGTTTTCCTTGCAATAGAGGTCAAGAGCATAGTACTTATTGTATGGCTTAGGTGACATATCAAACGAGGAGGAGCCGCCAACAAATACATTATAGTCTGAAAACTCCTTTACTACCTCACCATAAAAAGCTCTGCGCTTTTTTCTGTCAGGGTCGAAGGCAAGCTTTTCCGTTTGAATAGCTTTCGTACCCAATATTGGGAATGTTATACATCCTGATACGTGGTATTCTACATTCTCACCCCTATATTCTGTGAAGCCGTACTTTTGGCGAAAATATGTAACCTTTTTCTCAATACTGTCGCGGTCAATCGGAAATACTTCATCTCGAACCGTATCTAAACCTTTGGTTTGAGCATTGTATTTTGCGTACTGCAAGCCGTAATTACCGATTATGTCTATCGGATACTGTCCCATTTGATTAAAAATGCGTCCAGTCTGCCCTGCGCCCACCATAATAAGCTTGTACTTCTCACTAAGCTTATCAAGCACACGCCTATGCTTAGCGTCAAGCTGTTCCTTATGCTGTGTCAAGGTACCGTCTAAGTCCATAGCAATGACCTTAATTTTAGATATATCCATTTTAGTCTTCCTTTAATTTCTTAATTATATCAGCAGGATTATTCGTAGTGATAAGCCTTGCGCCATATTTTCTACAAATGTCTAATTTGCTTTTTTGAGTAATTGACGCACCAACCCAAGGCTCTATATTTTTACTGATTAAATAATCATACAGCGATTTATTTTCGTTATCAAAAATGCACGCACAGTACAAATACTCATCAGGATTTATTGAAACATTGTTCATTTCCCAATAAGGATAAAATCCGTGAAGAAGATATTTTTTGCCGTATTTTTTGTAAACATATTCAAGAACCCAAGCATCAAAGCTATTGATTAGAATTCTTTTGCCTAATCCGTATTTTTCAACTAATGCAATTGTGTCCTCTATGCATTTTATAGTACGTTCTTCATTTTTCTCGCTGTAATATTCCTTGATTTCTATATTCAGTGTTATATTTTTGTCGCTTACAAAGGATAACAGCTGTTCAAGTGTAGGTATTTCTTCAAGCGTGCTTGTGTCCCCTGCATTTAGCCTTTTAAGCTCGTTTAAGGTCATTTCATCCACACGTCCCCGTCCATTTGTGGTCCTGTCAACCTTATCATCGTGTATCAAAACAAGATGCCCGTCAAAAGATAGATGAACGTCTGTTTCTATCATATCACAGCCTGCTTCATATGCTTTTTCAAACGCGGTCATTGTATTTTCATAATAGTTATAGCTATCCCCACGGTGGGCAGCAACGTACATTCTTTTTTCAGGTGTTAATGTCATAGCCTTCCCTCTAAAATATCATAATTCAACCAAAGAACCGTATATCTGTCCTTTAAATCCTTTGCGTACTTTACCGCAGCTTCAATCTTTTCTTTACCGTACAGGCTGTAAAAATCATTTAAGTCAAGCTCAACCAAGTCAAGCATATCCTTAATTTCCTTCGCCTTTGGCATTTTGGAAAGCGCTTCCTTTATCTCTTTTTCCTTTGAAAAATAGACACTTCCCCTGTCCTTTTTATAATTTCCTACTTTATTTTGAAGCTTTATGCACTCATCTGCAACGCAACCGTAGATGCGCTTCATTTCACTTTCGTATTCGTTATAATCTTGTGTGTATCTGTTATTTGAAAAATCTGCATTTAGTAAATTTTCTCTTAGTGCGGCGGTGATATAAGTAGAATAAAAAACATCAACCCCGTGTGGGAAATAGGGCTTATTATTAACTATTCCCGTAATCTCAAAGAAGTGAGACAAATGATGCTCGCTTCCCGATGCAGGACGGGAGTTTGTTGCAAAGCTCATCATAATGCCAACAACCATTAAAGCCTCGGTTACACTTTTAACGCTTTCTTCCTCACGCGCCAATAGTCCCTTTGCTGTTTTCAAGGTTTTTTCAATCATATCATAAGTGGTATTGTAAATATAATCGCAGAAATACTCACCGTTTATTATAGTTGATATTTTCCAGTCATTAAGGGCAGAATATTTGCCGATTATATCACCAAAACCTGCCTTAATCATTTCCATTGGGGCATTTTTTAAAACTTCCGTATCAGCAACAATTGCCTTTGGCAGTCCTGCGGGCACAGTTTCCTTCATTCCCTTTAAAATCATTGCGGCTCCGCTTGAAGCGTAACCGTCCATAGAGGGTGCAGTGGCAACTATCATATAAGGAATACCGTTAAAATAAGATACATATTTACAAAGGTCTTGTATTACCCCTGAGCCTATTCCAACGATTAAATCTTGACCCTGTGTCTGTTTTTCCACCGCTTCAATAGCTTTTTCATCAGGTATCAAAACCGTCTTTCCGCTAAAAATCACCTTTGTTATTTTCTTGCCGTACAAGGCTTTTTCCGTTTGGCAGCCTGCCGCACTGTATGTATTTTCATCAGCAACAATTAAAATATTATTGTAATCACTGCAAAGGTCAGAAAGATGTGAAATTGCACCGCTTTCTACATAAATTCTTTCAATTGGACAGGTGTGATTTTTACCGCAAGAGCATTTGACTCCCTTTAATATTTCATTAATATCCATTTTATCCCCTCTTGAATATATTTTATTATATTATATTACAAAAGCATAAATAAAGCAATATATAATGCTACAATAATTACAACTATTTTTATTATACTTGCTTATAGAAAAATGTTGTGGCATTTTATAAAATTATGTAAAAATAAGTCAGTGAGAAAAGCACATGCCCACTTTATTTCATACTATGATAAAGGAGATTAATTCTCCAAGAAAGGAATAAACTCAATGGCTCAATTTACAAACCAAGCACAAATTACCTACGGTAATGTTGTTGCAAATTCTAATATTGCGGTTGGAGAAATTGTGTCTGTTTTGTCAGCGACAAAGACCGCTATTAGAGAAAACTATACCCAAGACTCTGATATAACCTACATTGTAAGTATTATAAACTCAGGTAACACACCAATCACAAATTTAACCGTTAACGATAATTTAGGCGCGTATCCTTTCGGAATCGGTACCCTTGTGCCGCTTGATTATATTGACGGTACTTTACGTTTTTTTGTAAACGGTATTGCGCAGCCTACACCTACAATTGACACTGAAAACGGTTTAAATATTACAGGTGTAACAATACCTGCCGGTGGCTCTGCCCTTTTAGTTTATGAAACAAACGCAAACCGTTTTGCACCTATTAACGAAGGGGGTACAATCACAAACGAAGTGGTTATAACAGGCGACTGCGGAAATGTTACAGCCTCCGCTACTGTTACCGCAGTTTCTACACCTCAAATATCTATTACAAAGGCTGTTTCTCCTGTGCCTGTTGCGTGCGGTGATACTGTAACCTATACCTTCCTCTTGCAAAACTACGGCGCAAACCCATTGGTTGCAGCTGATAACGCAGTGGTTACAGATATATTCAATCCGATTTTATCTAACGTAACCGCAACCTTAAACGGTGTAGCAATCCCATTCACTTACGATGAAACAACAGGAGCTTTTTCAACAAATGCAGGCGCTGTTACTGTCCCTGCCGCTACTATTACCCAAGATTTGACAACCGGTGCTTGGACCGTTACCCCCGGTTCCTCCACTCTTGTAGTAACAGGCATAATTTAACCTATTTATAAACGGTGAGACTTCAAAGTCTCACCTTTTTACTAAAACCTTACTTGTGTCCTTGCAGGAATTTTATATTCCTTGCCTGCGTGAATAAGCCAAACATCTATTCCTGTTGGGTTATAAACTGTTTGCAGATCAACTGAATATGAAAGAGCCCTGAATGCTTCAACATAATCATAAATCTCGATGTTTGTAGCATACCACACATCATCCCGGTTAGCAAGCATAGCGCAAAGCTTTTCCATTCTCTGCCAATCTTCCTCTGTCCTATATTCATAAGAATGGCCCCAGATATAGAACAGCCATCCTTGTGTAAAGGACCAATGCATTGGTGGAGCTTCATTTACAAATTTTTCAGCAAGCTCAAATGCACGCTCGTTTGCTTGGTGGCAGGTTGCAGGCATTTCAAGCCAATTTGTAGGAATTGAAAAGCCATAGTGAGAATGAACTCCACGTGAATACTTAATTCCCAAGTCCTTTGCAATTCTTATAACATCATCATTGTATGTGCCAAACGGATAAGCCATTCCGCGCACTACATAGCCTGTATATTTTTCAAGAGTTCGCCTGTCCTCCATAATCTCTGTCGCTATTTCAGAAGATGTCATTTTTTCAAGGAAAGGGTGACTAACAGTATGCACTGCTACCTCGTGACCCGCATAAACCTCCGGAATTTGAGATAATGCAACCTTTGAGCTATTTTCACTGGGCTCTTCAACCATCAATCCACTATTTAAGTTAAAGGTAGCCTTCAAGCCATATTTGTTAAAAAGTTGGCAAAGACGAATATCTTGCTTTTCTCCGTCATCATAACTAAAAGTTAATGCTTTTTTCTTTCCTTGCGGAAACAACATAACATTGTTACTCATATTTAAATTTACGACACAGGGTCGCTTTTCCTTTCTTTTTTCTTTTTAATCAGGGTTTCTTTCGCCTAATATGTTTCTGTATTTTTGATAGAAGCTTTCAAAATAATCTTCGTCCATAGCGGTTCTTATTTTTTCCATTAAATCGTTATAGAAGTAAAGGTTGTGAAGAACGCAAAGACGCATACCAAGGGCTTCCTTCGCCTTTAAAAGATGTCTTATATATGCGCGAGAGTAGTCACGGCAAGCAGGGCAACCGCAATTTTCATCAATTGGACGGGAATCTGCTATATACTTTTCGTTCATTATGTTCATCTTGCCATTCCATGTAAATAAGTTACCGTGGCGTGCGTTGCGGCTTGGCATTACGCAATCAAAAAAATCAATACCGCGATGCACTGCCTCCAAAATATTACACGGTGTACCCACGCCCATCAAATATCTTGGCTTGTCCTTTGGCATATAAGGCTCTACTACATCTATTATACGGTACATATCCTCTGTTGCTTCACCTACTGCCAAGCCGCCTATTGCATAGCCGTCTAAGTCAAGCTCTGCTATTTGCTTCATATGCTCAATACGCAAATCCTCATAGGTGCTGCCTTGGTTGATACCGAATAAAAGCTGATTTTTATTTATTGTAGTTGGCAAGGAATTAAGTCTTGCCATCTCGTTTTTACACCGCACAAGCCATCTAACAGTTCTGTCACAGGATTGCTTGGTATATTCGTACGGTGCAGGGTTTTCAATACATTCATCAAATGCCATAGCTATGGTTGATGCCAAATTAGACTGAATTTGCATTGATTCCTCAGGTCCCATAAAGATTCGTTTACCGTCAATGTGAGATGCGAAATATACGCCCTCCTCCTTGATTTTACGAAGCTTTGCCAAAGAGAATACCTGAAATCCGCCACTATCGGTTAAAACAGGCTTATCCCAATTAAAGAACTTGTGTATTCCGCCAAGATCATGAATCAGCTTATCTCCCGGGCGAATGTGCAAATGATATGTGTTGGAAAGCTCTACCTGACATTTTAATTCCTTTAAATCAGTTGTGGAAATGCCACCCTTAATCGCGGCACAGGTACCAACATTCATAAACACAGGTGTTTGTATTGTACCGTGGACGGTTTCCATAACACCGCGCCTTGCTCGTCCGTCCTTTTTTAAAACCTTGAACATTATTTTATCCTTTCAAACTGCTTTTCTAAAAAGTGCTTTGTTATTTCAAAAGCAACAGGTCTGCCATGAGGACAATACTTAATATTGTCAAGAGACAAAACCTTATCGCATATCCACTTGATATGCTCCTTATCATAAACTCTGCCTGCTTTTATTGCAGCCTTGCAGGAGGCTTGATACAGAGCTTTTTCAAAAAACTCATATCTTGTAATTTGACCGTAGCCTTCCCCTTTTACAAGCCTTGATACAAGAGTTGCGAACGAATCGCTTGCGCAAGAAATTTCAATTTCTGCGGGAATTTCGTGTATGGACACCGTTTTATCATTCAAATCATAACCGAAGCCCATCTTTTTAATCTCATCTCCATACTCGTGGAGTGCTACAAGCTCCTCGTTATTTAAATGCACCGTCAAGGGTAGCATAAGCATTTGAGATGTGGGGGTCGCCAACTTTAATTTTTTCTTTAAATCCTCAAATATAATTCTTTCGTGAGCTGCGTGCTTGTCAATGAGATACATTATATCGCCAAGCTCTACAATAACGTATGAATTAAACGCCTCTCCGACTATCCTGTATTCAGGGATAATAATACTTTCCTCTGTCTTTTTTGGTGCTTCCTTTATAGCCTCTGCCAAAGGGACACTTTCGATTTTTGTGTTTTCCGCTATCGGCGCTGCTTTTTTGGGGAAATTCAGCGTAAACACATCATCTTCCGCGTATTTATCATCCTTTTTAGGAGTGGAAATAACAGGAGAAGGAATATTTTCCTTTTTCAAATCAGAATAATCAAGAGTATTATTTTGACGTAGTGTACCAAAATTGCTATTTGTATCAAAAGCAATTCTTTGCGGTTTCGGTGCATCTATGTCCCTGTCCTTCACAGGAAAGGCAAGCCCTAAAAGCTCCTTACCCTTTTCAAGAGTAACAACCTCAGGCTCATTATAAAGCGAGGGTCTTTGTATGCCACCGTCAAGAGCTGTACGCACGGAGTAATATACAGCATCAAAAATTAGCTTTTCGTTAGAAAACTTCACCTCTAATTTTGCAGGATGTACATTAACATCGACGCTTGATGGGTCAATTATAATATTAAGCACACAAAAGGGGAATTTGCCCTGTGGGATATATGAGGCGTATGCCTGTTCCAATGCAGCCTGGGCAGTTTTGCTCTTTACAAACCGAGAGTTAATGTAAAAATTCTCCTGTGTTCTATATGAGCTTGCATATTCAGGGGTTGAAATAAAGCCTTCAACCCTTACGCCGTTATCCTGCCTTTGTACCTTTATTGTCTTTTTAGCAATGTCTCTGCCAAGGATTGCGTAAACTGTATTTTGCAAATTGCCATCCCCTTGGGTAAGGTACTTTAAATTTCCGTCCGCTATATATCTAAATGAAATGTCGGGGCGAGACAGGGCAACCTTTTCAACAACCGCACTGACTGCGCTTGTTTCTGCTCTGTCCGATTTTAAAAACTTCTTTCTTGCGGGAACATTATAGAAAATATCCTCTACAATTACAGTTGTTCCCTCTGCGCAGCCGGACTTGATATGGCTTTTAATTTCTCCACCATGGGCTTCAAGCATTGAACCGATTTCGCTACCCTGCTCCCTTGACATAATTCTGATTTTAGAAACAGAGGAAATAGCCGCCAAGGCTTCTCCACGGAAGCCCAGGGTCATAATTTCATTTAAGTCGTCTGCATTTTTTATTTTGCTTGTTGCGTGGCGCAATATAGCTGTTGGCAAGTCCTCGTATGCCATACCGCAGCCGTTATCCGCTATTCTTATAAAGGAAGTACCACCGTTTTTAATTTCTACAGTTATCTTATTTGCCCCGGAATCAATAGCGTTTTCAAGAAGCTCTTTAACAACGGAGGATGGGCGGTCAACAACCTCACCTGCGGCTATTAAATTTGCAACATCAAAGCCAAGTACGTTAATTACGCCCATTTTACTTTTCCTTTCTCTTACTGTTGATTAAGTAATTTTTTAAGCTCAAATATAAAATTCATAGCCTCTATTGGAGTTAGAGTATTTATATCAACCTTTTTAATTTTATCTGCCGCTTCATAAATGCTCATATCCTCAAAGGACATTGTTGCATTCATTATGGGCTCTTGCACCTTTTTTGTTGGCTTTGCCTCAACAAAGCCGTTTTCTACCATATCAGCAAGCACTGCCTTAGCTCGCTTTACGACCTCGTTTGGTACGCCTGCAAGCTTTGCAACCTCAATACCGTAGCTGTCATCAGTTGGACCCTTTACTATTTTGCGCAAGAATATAATATCCTCGCCCCTCTTTTTTGCGGCAATGTTGTAATTTACAATTCCGCTAACCTCATCCTCCAAGGAAGTCAACTCGTGATAATGGGTAGCAAACATAGCTTTTGCACCAATTTTTTTGCCTGCGGTGTATTCTGCAATAGCACGGGCAATACTCATACCGTCAAAGGTTGATGTGCCCCTGCCCACCTCGTCATAAATTATAAAGCTCTTTTTTGTTGCATTGTTCAAAATATAGGCAACCTCGGTCATTTCAAGCATAAAGGTTGATTGACCCGAGGCTAAGTCATCAGATGCACCAACACGGGTAAATAATTTATCTACAACGCCTATCCTTGCTTCCTTTGCAGGAACGAATGAGCCGATTTGTGCCATAAGCACAATCAATGCGCTTTGACGCATATAAGTAGATTTACCAGCCATGTTTGGACCTGTGATAAGCGCCATTTTGTCAGTTGTAGTATTCAAAAACGTATCGTTTGGCACAAAGTAACTGTCCTTTACGAACTGCTCGACAACAGGGTGACGTCCGTCCTTGATTTCCAAAACATCGCTATTATCAACCTCAGGACAAACGTAATTATTTTTAACCGCCACCTCTGCAAGTGATACATATACATCCAAGCGTGCAAGCATATTGGCACTTTTTTGAATACGCTTCAAATTATCTGCCACCTGTGTGCGAAGCTGACAAAACAGGTCATATTCCAAGGCACAAAGCTTATCGTTTGCGCCAAGCACTGCGGACTCCATTTCCTTTAATTCCTCTGTAATATATCTTTCACAGTTAGAAAGGGTCTGCTTTCTTATATATCTGTCAGGAACCTGTGAGGTGAAGGATTTTGTAACCTCTATATAGTAGCCAAACACACGGTTATAGCCTATTTTTAAGGTTTTAATTCCTGTTTTTCCCCTCTCTGATTCCTCTATTACCGAAATCCAGCCTTTACCGTCAGTCATAATAGTGCGAAGCTTGTCAACCTCTTCGCTAAAACCGTCCTTTATAAATCCGCCTTCACGAATTGAGAAGGGCGGCAAATCTACTATCATACTGTTGATAAGGGTACAAATGTCTTCAAGGGTGTCAATATTATCCCTTATGGAATTAAGCTCAGGTACACCCACTGTAAAGAGAAGATTTTTAATTTCGGGAATTACGCTTAAAGTAGATGATATAGCACGCATATCCTTACCGTTTGCTGTGCCGTAAACCACCTTTGTCATTAGCCTTTCAAGGTCTAAAACACTCTTTAACTGTTCGCCGATTTCCTCTCTTAAAACAAGATTGTCACAAAGGCAAGAAACTGCCCTTTGACGCTCTACAATTTTTCTTATATCAAGTAGCGGATGCTCAACATAATTGCGAAGCATACGTCCGCCCATTGACGTTTTGGTTTTATCAAGCACCCAATAAAGACTTCCTCTTTTTTCTTTGGTGCGCATATTTTCACAAAGCTCCAAGTTGCGTCTTGTATTAAGGTCCATTTCCAAAAACTGACCTTGTGCATACACATCTATGGTATTTATGTAAGAAATATCTGTTTTTTGGGTTTTTACTATATATTCAAGTATTGCACCGACTGCGCAAATAAGGCACTCATTTTCAGAGTTCCTGTCTAAAAATTCCTTGCCGAACTGATTAAGCGTTTTGCCTGTTGCGTTGGCAAAATCAAAGTACTCGTCCCTTTCAAGCTCACAAAGCGCGCCCAACCGTTCCTTTGCGAATGCGTATAAATACGCACCGTCCTCTTTATCAAGATTTGTTATTATTTCCTTCGGAGCATAGGTTCCAAGCTCGTTTAAAATTTTATTTTCATCGCTTACAAAGGATGTTGCGCATATTTCACCTGTGGAAATGTCCGCAAAGCAAATACCTACATTTTTGTCCTCAAAATAAACTGAACAAAGATAGTTATTTTTTGTTTCTGTAAGCAAGCTGCTCTCAATAACTGTACCGGGTGTTATCTCCCTTACTACCTCACGCTTTACAATACCCTTAGCAGTTGCAGGGTCCTCCACCTGCTCACAAATTGCAACCTTATAGCCCTTTGATATAAGCTTACCAATATACGGCTCGACACTGTGGAAGGGCACGCCGCACATAGGGGCGCGCTCCGGCTCTCCACAATCTCTGCCTGTTAGAGTAAGTTCAAGCTCTCTTGATGCTGTTATTGCATCTTGAAAGAACATTTCATAAAAATCTCCAAGACGATAAAACAGTATAAAATCCTTATACTGCTCCTTTATTTCAAGATATTGCAACATCATAGATGTCATACTGTTTTCGCCTCCTTAATTATTAGTGATGGTGTCCGCAATCGCTGCCGCAGGATGAGCAGTCATGTGAGCAAGGACGTTGACCTGTAATTTGGAATTCAATCTCCGCATTAACCTCATTCATAAGCTTGTTAACTGCCTCTTGCGCTTCATTTACCATTGCAAAAATCGGGTTAGATGTAACCTTACCTACAATTTCATCAAGACGGTTTTCAATAGCCTCGATAATCTTTTGGTCAACAGGGTCTTTTTTGTATTCCTCTGCCAATGCGATTTGCTGAGCGTTGTATTCAAGCATAAGCTTTTGAATTTCCTCATCGCTTTCATAAGCAATTCTTGCCTCGTTCATCTTAGCAATTCTCTCGTCAGCCTTAATTGCTTGACCGAGCTGTGCTGCTAACTCCATAATTTCCATTGTTTTAATCTCCTTTGATAATTATATTTTTTCACCGTACAGAGCAAATGTGTCTGCCCGTGTGATTTTTACGTTTATAAATGTACCGGTATCATCCAAATCGCTTTCAAAATGGACGATTTTATTTCCTTCTGTTCGTGAAGTATAGACATTTTCGTTATTTTTACTTTTGCCGTCAACCAAAACCCGTATAGTCTTACCAACATAGGTTTGATTAATTTCGTTTGCTATTTCATTTTGAATTTCGCATAGCCTGTCATATCTTGCATGCTTGACCTCCTCAGGCACTTGCTCCATATCGTATGCGGGCGTGCCCTTTCTCGGAGAGTAGATAAATGAGAATATTGAATCAAATCGAACACGCTTAATAATATCAAGCGTTTCTTCAAAATCCTCCTCCGTTTCCCCGGGGAAGCCGACAATTATATCGGTTGTAAATGTAACGTCCTTAATTTTGGATTTCAGCTCATCGACAATACTCAAATATCTTGCTTTATCATAATGCCTGTTCATGCTTTTAAGAATCTTGTCAGACCCGCTTTGCAGGGGCAAATGAAAATGCTTAGTTGCATGGGTATTATTTGCCAAGGCATCAATCATTTCACTTGATGCATCCTTCGGATGTGATGTCATTAAATGTATCATAAAATCTCCGTCTATTTTAGAGATTTCATTAAGCAAGTCAGCAATAGTTGGCTTACCCTCCAAATCCTTACCGTATGAGTTGACATTTTGTCCAAGCAAGGTAATGTCACGGTAACCACGCCCTGCCAAATCACGAACCTCTGCCAATATGTCACACATATTGCGGCTTCTCTCGCGCCCACGCACATAAGGGACGATGCAGTATGTACAAAAGTTGTTACAGCCGTACATAATGCTAACCCAAGCCTTATAGCTGCTTTCACGAGCTATTTTAAGCCCTTCGGCAATTTGCGGTTTTTCAGAATCAAGCAAAAACCTGCGCTTACCCTTTTCAAGAGCAGAATTAATAAATTCAGGCAAACGGTAAAGCAAGCTTGTTCCAAATGCGAAATCCACATAATGATAAGAATGCTTAATTTGCTCACTCCTATGCTGCTGTGCTGTCATGCATCCGCAAACACCTATAACAATGTCAGGGTTTTTCGCTTTATAGTGCTTAAACCTACCTATTATGGAAAGCGCACGTCTTTCCGCATGCTCACGAATAGCGCAAGTATTTACAAGAAGGAAATCTGCCTCTTCCTCTTTTTCCGTTATAGTGTAGCCAACCTCTTTGAGCATACCGCGTATTCTTTCGCTGTCTGCCTCATTCTGTTGACAACCGAGGGTGAAAACAAAAGCCTTATATCCTCTGCCTTGTATCTTTTTGCGGATATCGTTTTTATACCTTTCCTGTAATAAAAGCTCCTCTCCGCTTACAAAACTGTTTATGTTATTCATATAGCTTCCTTACTAATTTTTATCTTATATATTTTAACATATTTATATAAAATATGCAAGTTTTTTCATCATATCCCAAGATTTTTTTCAAAATATGCGGTTTATTTCAAAAAAGTGACATCCTGTGTCGATATTTCTATATTTTTTTAAAATTTTTCTTGCATTTTTTCTACCGCTATGTTATAATTTAATTGTTAAAGAAATATTCTTTAATAATATTATTGGAGGAGTATATTATGAAGGATTTAATGAAGTCTTTGGAACAGCTTCCTTGGTATGTAAAGCTCATTCTCTGCATCCCTGTGCTTGACATTGTTTGGGCTATTTACCGCATTGCTAAGAGCTACTATGCTCAAAACACACTTGGTATCATTCTCGGTATTCTTTTGATTATCCCCGGTGCTGTTTTTGTTTGGGCTGTTGACGCTGTTTGTGTTATCATAAACAAAGAAGTTTGGTGGTTCTGTTAACCGATTTTTGTACATAAAATGCACGGAATTTATCCGTGCATTTTTTGTTTATAAATGTGAAACAGGCATCCCTGGTGGGATGCCTGCTTTAAAGGGGGATGAACAAATTGGTATTCGGAGAGTAATACCAATTGTTTAAGGGAGTGACTTTTTTAACGATGCTTGCGATTGTTTTTTCTTTCTTCCAAGTGAATTTGTGCTTGCTTCCTTGCATCGTCAACCTCTTTTTCAAAGGCCTCTTTCGCTTCGTTTATGCTTTGTTCAAGCTCTTGCTTTCTTGCTTCAACTGCTCCTTTATCTTCATCAGTTAAATCGTTTTCTATCTTTTTAAGAATTTCGTTTGCCTTGGTTTTCATTATATCTGCTATTTCGCTTGCCTTTTGTGAGGTCAAAGCCTTTTGGGATATTATTTCAACGTATTCTTTTATATATCCCTCCAACTCGTTTTTACTCTCATCATTTAATAGCAATCCATATGCTTCAAGAGCCTTTAATATTGGTGTTGCGCTTGAAGATGTGCCATTTGTATCTTCGTTATACTGATTTCTTCTATCTTCAATTTCCTTGTTGATATCAGTTTTTATTTCCTTAATGCTTTCCTTGAATTTGTCTTTAAACTCATTTATCTCTTGTGATTTGTTAGAGTTTTTAATCTTTTTGTCAGCATAATTTTCGATACTGTCAACAGTTACTTCACCGCTTTCGTTCATGATTTCTTCTACATTTTCAACGCCTAATGCATCTGCTACCCTTTGCGCTTGCTCTTCGCTTAATGCACAGTTATTAATTTCTTCAATTTTTGCAAGCTTTTCAGAAAGCTGAATATAACCGCGCTGTGTAGTCATATATAACTGGTAAAGCACACCATAATAATATGTTGTAGGATATTTTTCAATGTTGTTAAAGTATATTTCCGAATAAACGCCTTCAAGAGCTGTGTTTACAGCCAATTCATACGCTATTTCAGCATTTTTCTTTGCTTCATCATAGGATTTAGTTGCAAATTTTTCTATCCTATTAAATGCGTTGTTTACTCGATTAATAAGCTCCTTCCTATCCATTTCAATCGCTTCTTCTATTGTCATTTCACCTGACTCAAATGCGGTTTTAGCTAACTTAAATTCAGCCGGATTGAGCTTTTGTATTTTTTCATTTTCAGGATGCTGGCTTTTAAATTCTTCGAGACTGCAAAGCAAGGAATAAGCACCTTCTTCACTGATTTCAATTTCAAGTGCCTTTTCACTTGCCACCTTTTTAATTTTTTCGTCAATTATGCTAACGATTTGCGGTACTTCATCTTCGTTTTCCGTTGATACCATTACGCCAACAACCTTATTTTCCTCATCAATATAGCCAAGCTCTACTGCCAATGATGTGATTTTTTCTATTGCTTCATCTAAATTCAAGCCAACAAGGCTTTCTTCACCGTATAGCAAAACCTGCGCATCCTCATTTTCGGCAAAAACACCTGTCACTTGGCTTTGCTCATTTACCGTCATTGAAATTTCAGGGTTTATATCAAGACTTATGTATGTGCTTGCATCAGCATTTTCTTGCGCCGCATCATTGGTATTATTGTCATCTGTGTCATTGGAATTATTATCATTTGATTTTACTGCACCGCACCCAGCGAGTAAACTGCATAGCATAGCAATAACGATTAACAATGTGAATAATTTTTTCATAATTTCATCTCCTTTTTTGTTTAATGCAAAAGCGCTGAAAATTAACGCTTTTGGCGGGGTTCAACCGGTTCTCTCTCTGTTACTTATTAAACTCTTATTTTTTCGTTTTTGTTGCACTTTTCTTTTTTATTTTTTTGGATGTTCAGCTTCTTCCTTTTGACCGCCATTATTTTGGTCATACTGACCGTCTTCCTCACTCGGTTTTTGGTTTTCTTTATCAAGCTTATTTTTCATTTCATCAACAAAGCTGTCATACATATCCTTGTCTATTTCGTTGCGCTCTTTTTCGTAGCTTTCCTTATGCTCTTCCATTCTATTGTTGCTCTCCTGTTGCAACGCTTTTTCTTGCTCTTTCATTATTTCGTCCTTTGTGGTGGGTATATTGTCAAGAGAGTCAAA
Source organism: Clostridia bacterium (assembly GCA_017623975.1). GTDB lineage: Bacteria > Bacillota > Clostridia > Oscillospirales > CAG-272 > RGIG2000. The sequence continues at coordinate 2,294 of JAGANX010000047.1, read as the reverse complement.
TATGCCCGTATCACGCTCCAACGCTTCGTATAGCTCCTTGTAATGCTCTGCATTGTCAAAATTTTCAAGATTGTTCAAAAGCTTTTCAAGGGTTTCGTTTGTAAATTTGGCGGTTAACTGATAAAGCTGATATCCATTTTCTATTTTGCGTCCATAATTTTTTTCAAGCAAGGCAAGCTCGGTTTCTATTTCGTTGACCAAATCCTGCACAGCTTGATCCATAATAGGTATTTCTTTTAAAACCCAATAATTCGCATAACATAGTTCTTCAAGCTGCCTGTTTATGTCCGCTATTTTCAAAATCGCACTTGCCTCGTCAATAGCACCCTTTATATTACTGCTTATCCCCTTCATTACGGTTTCTTTATAATATGCTTGTATCTCCTCATCATTAAGCTTTTCCAGCTTTCTTTGAGCAAACAATGGGGACTTGTTCTTGAAATTGTCTACAACCTCATCTATTTTTTCTGACTTTTCAAGTTCATTTATTTGACACACCTCTTCTAATGTTGCCTTTTTGTCAACTACCACAGCATATATGCCCTTCGTCTTAAAATGCGTTTCTAAATTTTCTTTTATTTCAAGCAAGTCTTCCGTTTCGCTATCTGTTTCGCAAAAGGTTATCTTTACTGTATTTTCAGTGCTGTCTGCATCAATATATCCAAGCTTTGTGGCACAGTCAACATATAACACAAGTGCTTCTGATGTTCTTTTACCAATTACATTTTCCAAAAAACCTTCACTGGATAAGATAACATCTGCATCAGAATTGGTAGCTACAATATTTGTAACTATACCGTTTTTATCGGAAAGAACCATGACTCTTGGGTTAATCTCAACTGTTATAATCGTTCCGCTTACAGTTTCCTGTGTTCCGTCATATCCACCGTTATCACTTATTGGTGGAGCATATGATGACAATGTGCTTCCGCTTGAATTATCAAGGGGTAAATTTTGATTATCTTTAATTCTCAGCAAAGGAATTACACAAATGCACAGAACTATTGCTGCCGCAATACTGCATGCAAAGGACATATACCTGAGCTTATTATTCTTTTTTGCTTTTATTGGATGTGCTTCCTTTGTCGGTATCGGTTCATCAATTATGCTTTTATCAAGCTTTGGCATAAATTCTTCCAATTCGCTTTCCCATTTCCTTTTAAAGTCCTTCAATTAATCCACCTCCTTTATTACTTTTTTTAATTTTTCGATAGCTCTTTTGTACTTTGAGGTTACGGTACCTGTGGGTAAATCAAGCGCCTTTCCTATTTCTCTATGCTTAAAATCCCAAAGGACGTGTAGTGTTACTATTCTATTTTCCTCATCACTCAAAGTTTTTTTCATTATATCTGTTATGCTATTATACTCAAAATCATAAGATGCCTCTGGTACTGTACTTATATCTTGAACGTATCTGTATTTTTTCAGTTCCGTTAAAGCATGATTTTTTGCTATTTGCAATATCCAAGCGACACCGTTTGTCCCGTGAGAATAGCTGTGAATACTTCTTTTTATTTTCAAATAAACACTCTGCATTGCATCCTCGGTGTCATGATAATTTTGAAGATATGTATAAATAAATGAGAACACTCCTTTTCTCGTTTTCAAATACAACTCCTCAAAAGCCTTATTATCTCCATTGGATATTTTACATAGCAAATCATCTATGTATTTTTTATCCATTTCCCTTGATCTCCCTTGCATTGCTTTTTTGCTCTGCTACTTATTAAACTGTAATATCACGCTTTTTGTTGCACAACATTAATTTTTTCTTAGTCCAAGCTTCTTATAAATTATTTTACTATAAAATCTATTAAAAAAACTAAATTTTTTCAAAAAAAGTATTGACAAATGCAAAACATTTTAGTATAATAGTCAAGCAAGGTTGATACGGCCTTATATAATATTTGCGAGAGTGGCGGAATTGGCAGACGCGCACGTTTGAGGGGCGTGTGATTTGTTCGTACGGGTTCAAGTCCCGTTTCTCGCACCAAAACAAAAAGACACCGTTTTTGGTGTCTTTTTTGTTTTCTTGTATTATGTTAAATAGGGGCTTGAACCCAGCGTTAAGAAAAACATTCGGGGAATGTTTTTTAGTGGTGCACGAAAGCCCCAAGCCTCACAATCTCGGCTTGAGGACCCCTAGACCGATGGATTTTTGAGGCACAATTATAATTTTCGCACTCATTGCCTCAAAAAATTCAAGAACAAGTCCCGTTTCTCGCACCATAAAGAAACCATAATTTTGATACGAAAATATCGGTGTTATGGCTTTTTTATTGCCAAAATAGGGG
>JAGANX010000046.1 GCA_017623975.1 Clostridia bacterium | reverse complement strand
CTTTGGCGGTGAGGTTGAGCGTATTCTCAAAATGGTTAACGGCGTTATCCTTTTGGTTGACGCAGCAGAGGGTCCTATGCCACAGACTCGCTTCGTTCTTCGTAAGGCTATGGAGCTTAACCACAGAATTATCGTTGTTATTAACAAGATTGACCGTCCCGATGCAAGAATTAACGAGGTTATTGATGAGGTTTTGGAGCTTCTCATTGACTTAAACGCAACAGACGAGCAGCTTGACTCCCCAATGCTTTTCTGCTCAGGCAGAAGCGGTACAGCATCCTTCTCACCTGATGTAGAGGGTAAGGACTTAATTCCTTTGCTTGACACTATTATTGACTATATCCCTGCACCTGAGGGAGAAAACGAGGAGCCGCTTCAACTTCTTGTTTCCTCAATCGACTACAATGACTATGTTGGTAAAATCGGTGTTGGTAGAATTGAAAGAGGTACTTTATCCGTAAACCAAGAGGTTATGGTATGTAACTACCACTCAAACGCAGCTCCAAGAAGGGCGAAGATAATTTCCATTTATCAGTTCGAGGGTCTTTCAAGGGCGCAGGTGCAAAGCGCTACTGTTGGTGACGTTGTTTGCTTCTCCGGTGTTGAGGAGCTTTCAATCGGTGACACCCTTTGCGCTCCGTCTAAAATCGAGCCTCTTGAATTCGTTAAGGTTTCAGAGCCTACTATGGAAATGACCTTCTCTGTAAACGACAGCCCCTTTGCAGGCAAGGAGGGTAAGCTTGTTACCTCCCGTCAAATAAGAGAGCGTCTTTACAAGGAAACCTTGAAGGATGTTTCCTTGCGTGTTAGTGACGGTGACACAACCGACTCATTTAAGGTTGCGGGCAGAGGTGAAATGCACTTGTCCATTCTTATCGAAAATATGCGCCGTGAGGGCTACGAGCTTTGCTGCTCAACTCCCCGTGTGCTTTATAAGGAAATTGACGGTATTTTACACGAGCCAATGGAGAGGGTGTCAATTGACGTGCCTGACGAAAGCGTTGGCGCGGTTGTGCAAAAGCTTGGCGCGCGTAAGGGTGAGCTTTTGGAAATGGGTCCTGCGGGCTCACGCACAAGAATTGAATATTTAATTCCTTCAAGATGCTTGTTCGGTTACAGAAGCGAATTTATGACAGACACCAAGGGTGAGGGTATCCTTAACACCTTGTTTGACGGTTATCAGCCATTCAAGGGCGAGGTTGTTACAAGATTTACAGGCTCACTTATCGCATCTGAGGACGGTGAGGCAACATCCTACGGTCTTTTCCATACACAGGATAGAGGCGCTATGTTTATCGGCGTTCAAACTCCTGTTTACGAGGGTATGATTGTTGGTGAATGTCCAAAGATGGAGGATATCGTTGTTAACGTATGCAAGAAAAAGCAGTTGACCGCTATCCGTTCCAAGGGAGCTGACGAGGCGCTTATTTTGACTCCGCCAAGACAAATGTCCTTGGAGCAGGCAATTGAGTATATTGCAGAGGACGAGCTTATTGAGGTTACACCTAAGTCTATCCGTTTGAGAAAGAAGATACTCAATACACAGGCAAGACTTAAAGCGTACGCGAAGCTTAAGTAAGGCAAAATGCTTTGCCTTACAATGAAATTTTGCCTGTCGGCAAAGTGAAATTTTTGCAACAATATCTTGTATGCAAAAGTGAAATTGCTATGCAGTGAAATTTTTGCCACAAAGTGGCAAAAGTGTTAAGGTTACAAAGGCGAAACAAGAAAAATATTCAGGCGGAAAATTTTCCGCCTGTTTTGAAATAAGAGGGAAAATATGTTTTCAGAAAAGCTTTTACAAATAGCAAGTGATGCAGAAAGAGATTTAAAGCCTGTTTTTGAGGAGCTTGAAAGAATTTCTTTTGAAAATACAAAAAGAGTCCTTGAAACCTACAAGGAGCACAGGGTAAGTGAGGCTATGCTTGGCACTACCACAGGCTACGGCTATGACGATGTAGGCAGAGAGGGGCTTGACAAAATTTACGCAGACGTTTTCGGTGCGGAAAGTGCCTTTGTGCGTCATTCCATTGCCAACGGTACAAGTGCGTTGACAATAGGTCTTTTCGGACTTTTACGTCCAAATGACGTGCTTTTGTCCGTTACAAACCGCCCTTATGATACGCTTTGCGAGGTTATAGGTATTGAGGGTGCAAACGGAGATGGCTCCTTGGCTGACTTTGGCGTTACCTACGACCAAGTAGATTTTAAAGAGGACAAAATAGATTTTGAGGGCATAGAAAACAAGTTAAAAGAGCATGGCGACAGGGTAAAGGTTGTGTTTATCCAGCGTTCAAAGGGGTATTTGAACAGACCGACTTTGACAATTGATGAGATTGGTGAAATTTGCGATTTTGTCCACGCAAGGAGCAAGGCGTGGGTGGTTGTTGACAACTGCTACGGTGAATTTTGCGAGGACCGTGAGCCTTGCCATGTAGGGGCAGATATGATAATCGGCTCGCTTATTAAAAATCCCGGTGGCGGAATTGCGCAAAGCGGCGGCTACATAGCAGGAAAAGCCCGTGCGGTTGAGCTTGCGTCCTACCGTTTGACTTCCCCCGGCACAGGCACGGAGGTTGGGGCAAGCTTGAACCAAAACAGAGATATGTTCAAGGGCTTTTTCTTGGCTCCCCACATTGTAATGCAGGCAAAGAAAACCGCCCATTTTGCCGCTTATGTTTTTGAAAAATTGGGCTTTGATGTTTATCCTAAATTTGACGAAATGCGTTCTGACATTATCCAAACGGTTAAGTTTGGTTATGCAGACGGTCTTATAAAATTTTGCCAAGGGATACAAAGCGCATCCCCTGTTGACTCCTATGTAACTCCAATGCCTTGGGCAATGCCGGGCTATCAGGACGAGGTTATAATGGCGGCAGGCACGTTTACACAGGGCTCATCAATAGAGCTGTCCGCTGACGGACCTGTACGCCCACCGTACACTGCATTTTTCCAAGGGTCGCTTACCTACGAAAGCGGAAAAATCGCTATTTTAACAGCGGCACAAAGACTGCTTGAAGAAGCATTGTCATAACAAACCGGATATGTTAAGGCGTTGCCTTGACTAGATATGTTTCGCTTGGTGAAACGAGGGGACAGAATAAATGTTAAATATAAAGATAATTGCCATAGGCGACTTGAAAGAGAAGTATTTAAGGGATGCCTGTGAAGAATACAAAAAGCGTCTTGGAGCTTGGGCAAGGGTTGAGGAAATTGTACTCAAAGAGGAAAAATTGCCCGACAACCCAACGGACAGCCAAATTAAAGCAGGGCTGCTGGCAGAGGAAAAGAAAATCTTAGAAAAAATTTCCCCAAAAGCCTATGTTATCGCTATGTGTGTTGAGGGTAAGCAGCTTTCAAGTGAGGAGCTTGCCACAAAAATTGAGGAAATTACAGTTACAGGATACAGCGAAATCGTCCTAATAATAGGTTCATCCTTCGGAATGACGGACACGGTAAAAGGGCGGGCTAATTTTAGGCTGTCTGTGTCGAAGTTGACCTTCCCACACCAGCTTTTACGGGTGATTTTATACGAGGCTACATACAGGGCGTTGAGCATTATCAACGGTACGAAATACCACAAGTGAAGCAACACGGGTTGCTTCACGGTGAAATTTGTCCTTTGGACAAGTGAAATTCTTGCCAAAAGCAAGAGCGATAATGAAGAAGGGAGAGAATAAGATGGCTGATAGAATAGATGTATGCGTTGTAGGTGCAGGTCACGCAGGGGTTGAAGCGGCGCTTGCTTGTGCAAGGCTTGGTATGAATACTATACTTTTTACAATGTCCTTGGATGCTATTGCAAATTTGCCCTGCAATCCATCAATAGGTGGTACTGCCAAGGGGCATTTGGTTTATGAAATTGATGCTCTTGGTGGGGAAATGGGCAGAAGTGCCGATTTGGTTACTCTCCAATCAAGAACGCTAAATCTTGGTAAAGGCGCGGCTGTTTATTCAAAGAGAATACAAGCGGACAGAATGATGTACAGAAGCATAATGAAGTCTGTCCTTGAAAATACAAAGAACCTTCGTGTAATTCAAGCGGAAATTACAGATATAAAAACCGTAGAGGATGAAAACGGTAAGAGAATAGATGCAGTAGTTACACGCTTGGGTGAGGAATACAAGTGTAAATGCGCTATTTTATGTACAGGTACATACCTAAACGGTACGGTGCATACAGGCGATATTTGTTATTTAAGCGGCCCCGACTCCTTAATGGCGGCTACCTTTTTGACAGACTCCTTAAAGAGAGAGGGCATTTCCCTAATGCGCTTTAAAACGGGAACGCCTGCAAGGGTACACCGTGATACAATTGACTTTTCTAAATTAGAGGTGCAACCGGGGGATGAGGGAACCTTGCCATTTTCTTGGAGAACGGATGAGGAAAGCTATCCGCAAAGGGAGCAGATACCTTGCCATATAGTATATACAAACGCAAACACCCATAAGGTTATAAGAGATAACCTGACAAGGAGTGCTATGTATTCGGGCAACATACACGGTACAGGTCCAAGATATTGCCCGTCTATTGAAGATAAGTTGGTTCGTTTTGCCGACAAGGAAAGGCATCAGCTTTTCATAGAGCCTTGCGGACTTGACACAAAAGAGATGTATATACAAGGCTTTTCCACCTCTATGCCAACGGATGTTCAGCTTCAAATGCTCCATTCATTAGAGGGCTTTGAAAATGCACAGGTTATGCGTTACGCTTATGCAATTGAGTATGATTGCACTGACCCACAAGAATTGCTTGCCACCCTTGAATACAAGAAAATAAGCGGACTTTACGGAGCAGGGCAGTTTAACGGTACATCAGGCTATGAGGAAGCGGCGGCGCAGGGTCTTGTAGCAGGAATTAACGCAGCCTTGAAAATAAAGGGTGAGGAGCCTATGATTTTGCCCCGTTCTTCATCATACATAGGCACGCTGATTGACGACCTTGTAACAAAGGGAACGCAGGAGCCATATAGAATGATGACGTCAAGAAGCGAATACCGTTTGCTTTTGCGCCAGGATAATGCAGATTTGCGTCTAACTCCAATCGGCAGGCGTGTCGGCTTGGTAGGGGATGAGCAGTGGGCATATTTTGAAAAGAGAAAAAGACAGATAGAGGATGAGAAAAACCGCTTATCTCACGTGCTTATTTACCCAACGGATGAGGTAAATGAGGTTTTGGAAAGCAGCGGCACAAGTAAAATAACGGTGCCAACACAGCTTGGCGAGCTTTTGAAAAGACCTCAGCTTGACCTTGAAAGGTTAGCAAAATTTGACTTGCAAAAGCCAAGCCTTAAAAAAAGCGTTGTTTTTACAGCCCAGACGGACATTAAGTACGATGGCTATGTGAAAAAGCAGCTTTTAGAGGTTGCAAGACAGGAAAAAATGGAAAACAAGCCCCTTTCCCAAGACCTTGATTATGCACAAATCAAGGGGTTAAGAATAGAGGCGGCACAAAAGCTAAATAAGGTAAAGCCCTTAACCCTTGGCCAAGCATCAAGAATCAGCGGAGTTTCCCCTGCGGATATTTCGGTTTTGATTATTTTCCTCGGTACAGGGAAATAATCTACTCCCTTTGCCTTCCACGTTTCACACCGTGAAACAAGGATACAGATTATACAAAAACACACCTTTTTGCTAACTGCAAAAAAGGTGTGTTGACTTTTTTATATAATAATGGTAAAATATATTAAAATGAGTATAACACAGGGCTTTGTGTTATTTTGTGAGTAGGAGAAACTATTATGGCTATTATTAATGTAAGAGATTTTGGCGCAAAGGGTGACGGTTGCACTCTTGACACCTTGGCTATACAAAAGGCAATTGATGCCTGTGGCAAGGGAGACACCCTGCTTCTTGGCGGCAAGGGCTTTTATAATGTTGGTACACTTCGCTTAAAGAGTGATATTAAATTTGTTATCGAAACCGGCTCTGAGCTTTGCGGTTCAAGAAACCTTGAACACTACTATGCAAACGGCTTTTACCACAATGAAATGGTTGATACTATTTCTTTGATTTACGCACTTGACTGTGATAATATTGAGATTACGGGTGGCGGTAAAATTCAAATGAACGGTGATGCCTTCGTTAACTTTGACGCTTGGTGCCCAAGCGAAGTAAACCGTGAGGAAATGGTAAAGGAATACGAGGAGCAGACAGTTGTTGGCCCTGAAACAAAGGTAACAAGACCATCACAGCCAATCTTCTTTAATAACTGCAAAAATATACATATCCACGATTTAAAGGTGTTTAATTCACCTTGTTGGACCTTTACATTTTCAAACTGTGACGGTATAGTTTTTGAAAATATGTATGTTGACAACCATAACAGAATTGCAAATAATGACGGTGTCCACTTTACCGCATCTAAAAACGGTGTTGTTAGAAACTGCACATTCTTGTGCGGAGATGACTGCTTTGCCGCTACCTGTATTACAAATACAGAGGGCGTTTGTGAAAACATTGAGGTTTCTGACTGCTTGATGTCCTCACGCTCTGCGGCTATTAGATTTGGCCACCTTTACAGTAAGATACGCAACATTGTTGTAAAGGATATTAAGATTTTGCCATCTAACAGAGGAATTTCCATTTTCTCCGGGGATGACGGTATTGTTGAAAATGTAAAAATTTCCAATGTACAGTGTGAAACACACATCCACGCAGGCGGATGGTGGGGCAAGGGCGAGGGCTTTATCGTTTGCGCCGCTGATGCTAAGGGACAAATTAAGGATGTTACTATTGAAAATTGCCACTTTATTGAGGAAAACCCATCTATCGTGGCAGGCACAGACGGTAATGTTGACGGTGTTAAGCTTGTAAATTGTACATTTGAGTATAAAGAGGGCTCTACACATCCATATTTTAAAAACAAAATGGACCTGCAACCAAACATTCCAACCCTTCAACCTGCGCCATTTAAAACAGGGGACACCCTTTATGTGTTTGGCAGCGAAAATGTAACATTGAACGGTGAGAAAATATGATTTTTAAATCAACTTTAATGGATAAGGATGCGGTGCTTCGCTCCCTGCGCCGTATTTCCCACGAAATAGTGGAGAAAAACAGAGGGGTTGAAAATTTGTGCCTTGTGGGAATTTTGCGCCGCGGCGTACCTATGGCAGAAATTATCAGGGAAAATATAAAGCGTATTGAGGGTGTTTCAATAGATGTTGGAATACTTGATATTTCCGCCCACCGTGACGATATTGATTTCCGTGAAATTAATGAGGATAATAAAACGAATATCCCCTTTGAAATAAGCGGAAAAAATGTGGTGCTTGTTGATGATGTTTTGTTCACAGGCAGAAGCGTGCGCGCCGCCATGGATGCACTAATTTCCATGGGTCGCCCTGCAAAAATACAACTGGCTACTCTAATCGACAGGGGACACAGGGAACTTCCCGTTTGCGCCAACTACATTGGCAAAAACTTCCCCACCGCAAGAACTGAAATGATTAAGGTGCAGTTCGAAGGCATAGACGAGGAAACCTGCGTAAAGCTGTACGATATAGAAAATTCCTAAATTATAAATAAAAATAGCGAACACGGTAACCTGTGTTCGCTATTTGTTTATTTTCCAAGCATTATTTTAATGATTTCCTTATCCGTTTCACTCATACCTTTTTGGGCTAAGCGGGAGACGTTTTTAATGGTGTTTTCAACGCCCTTGGTGATAATACCGTCACCGCCGTAGAATTGGTGACCCGATTTCATCATTTCGTAGCCTAAAATGCCTGCTTCAACCGCCATGGCTATTTTTGCGGCGCAGGATGATTTTGCTCCGTCACATATAGTACCTGAAAGGATAGCAATTGAGTTTACAAGAGTGTGGGCAATTTCGTAATATTTACCGCCGTTTAAGTATGCAATACCGCAACCGCAGCCGCATCCTGCGGATATTGCGCCGCAATAGGCACTCAAACAGCCTATACCTGTTTTTTGGTGTATGGTTATAAGGTCGGAAACTATTAAGGCACGAAGCAGCGTGTCCTTATCCACGCCCATTTTTTCACCGTAAATCAGCACAGGGACAGAGGCGGTTATACCTTGGTTGCCGCTGCCTGAAATTATGCAAACGGGAAGCTCACACCCACTCATACGGGCATCACTGCCTGCGGCGGCATAAGCCCTTGCAAGCATACGCAAGTCCCCGCCTGCCATTTTGTAAAGGGTTTTGCCAATGGAAGCACCCCATTCCTCCTCTATACCCTTTTTCGCAATTTCCATATTAAAATAAAGCTGCCTTTCAAGGTATGGGGTAAGCTCTTTTAAGTCCACCGTGTCCGCAAACTCTACAATATCCTTCACATTTAAGGATGAACGGTCTGTTGATTCTTTTTCAACGGTGTCATCCTCCCTAACATACTTGTCCGTTACAAAAGCACCGTCTTTTTTAACAAAGATAACATTTGTGTGTCGCTTGGCAAGGTTAGCACTTACAACACTGTCCTTATATGTGCCTTCAATTAGAATTTCAAAGGCGTTTTCAGTTTCAAGCTCGTATATTTCAATGGGGGTGCTTTCCTTGTATATCCTGATTTTTTCCACATCCGCAGAGGAAAGCGCGCTTAAAACCTCCAAGCGTTTGTCAGGTGAGGCAGAGATAACACCTGCGCAAATAGCACTGTCAATACCGTGCATGCCACCCGTCATTGGTACGATAACGCTTTTTACATTTTTTATAATGTTACCGCTTAAACCAACCGTCAATTTAGTCGGCTCCTTGCCCAATGCGTGGGAAATTATAGATGCAGCATAGGCAATTGCAATAGGCTCGGTGCATCCCATAGCAGGGATAAGCTCCTCCTTTAATATATCTGTATATGTACGCATTAATTCCTTGGTTAGTGGCATAATACACCTCAAAAACATATTACTTCCATTATATAATAGCATAAAAAACCCAACTATGCAAGAAAAAAAGAAAACCGAGGTGAAAAACCTCGGTTAGCCTTACGGGAATCGAACCCGTTTGGTTTGAAATGGAAAATAGCTTGCCTTACTGTGTTAAAAAAGCTTGACAATTCTTTAATTGCCTACACTTTTTTGCCTTGTAAACCAACCTATTTTCTCATTTGAAACTGCTT
>JAGANX010000045.1 GCA_017623975.1 Clostridia bacterium | reverse complement strand
TCCCCGAAGCGAAGAATGACCTTGTGTCAAAGGCTCCCTTGTGTAAAGGGAGCTGTCAGCGAAGCTGACTGAGGGATTGTTTTGTATAGATTATCGCTTTTCCCGCTTGAGCGGGGGTAAGTAACAAATGCACGGCTGACAGGCCAATAAAAGACGCACTTGTGCATAGCCTGTAGTATTAGGGCTATGCCCGAAACTGAAATACCACCCGCATATGATATGCGGGTGGATATTTATTTTATTCTCCAACAATCTCTTGAATTTGCTTTACATCTACATCACGCAAATTTATATTTTGCTTTACTGAGAGGGCTGCCGCAACGCCTGCTGCCTCGCCAAGAGCTATGCAAACTGACATAATTCTAAAATTAGAATGTGCAAGATGTGAGCCACTTATATTTCTGCCGGAAAGCAGTAAGCCATCAATATTTTTAGGCAACAAACAGCCATAAGGAATAGTATAGTCACCCTGTTGCTTCCAATTTTTTTGAATACCGGTTTTATCAAGGCTTGCACCTGTTAAATTGTGAACATCAAAGTTAAAATGGGCGCGTCGTACAACCCAGTTTTCATAAAATTTAGCCTCTAAAATATCATCCTTGCTTAAAGCTTCAAGCCCCTCAAAATGTCTTGTTTCACGAATACCAATAAGTGAGCCGCTGCTCATTAACCAACAATTTTCATATCCCGGAATATACTCTCTTAAAAATTTAACAATAGGAATAATTTGGGAGCGACAGGTCATAACTCCCTTAGTAAGACCTTCCCCGTCAGTACCGTCAATCTCGATAGCATTAGTCATATTACAAACGACGGTATTAGGTGTTGGATTGGCGTATAAAAGCACATGCCCTGCGGGAAATGGCAAATGCTCCTTGGCAAGCGCTTGAATTTCACCCTTTTCTGTATCAATGCAGGTTTCAAATGATGGTGGGAACAATGCTCGGCTATAATCAACTCCACCCACCTTAAACATAATAGAGCAGGGCTGCATTCTGTTGTCAGACTCTCTACCTATAAAATAAGGAACGCCTGCCGATGCGGCAACATCGCCGTCACCTGTTGAGTCAACTACTCTTTTAGCCTTTATAAAGCCACGACCGCTTTTGTTTTCAACTATAACACCAACTATAGCGTTATTTTCAACCACCGATTTACATACCCTTGTATAATAAAGAATTTTGATGCCTTCCTTTAGCATCATTTCCTCAAGCACAATTTTTTGCACCTCGTGATATATGGCATCTGTACCGCACCAATTATCGTTACACCAGCCTACATCCTGAGCTTTATTATAAGTCAGCTCGAAAATTTCTTGCATAATCTTACTTGAGGACCGTCCACCCCAGTGTGACATCATACCGGCAGTTGCAATTCCGCCAATACAGTCCTGTGCTTCAACCACCATTACAGAAACACCCTCACGGGCAGCACGGATAGAAGCGCCAATTCCCGCAGGTCCGGCTCCACAAACTAGAACATCAACCTCAGCTATAATTGGCACTTGATTATTTTCATTGATATATTCAGACATAAGCGTTCTCCTTGACAAGTTTTTTTCTTTATTGTATAATAGAAAAACAAAGAAAGCATTAATATTTTACCTATTTTTCTTTGTAAAATGACAAAGGAGCGCTGAAAATGAAAAATACCGCCTTAGCTGATATTATAAATTACATAGAATTTTTGCGTAGCTGTGGACATCATATATCGTTAAGCAACTTTGAAAACCGCTTTGAGCCTTATACAGAGGAGCTTTTACCCTATGAAATACACCTTCATTCCGTATGCAGCTATTTAAAGCAAAATAATGCAACCTTGGGAAAATGCGTGTTAAATAAGCGCAAATTAAATAAAACGGAAATAAGTAAGCCCCTATATTCCTGCTGTTACGCAGGGGTTGAGGAATATGTAATTCCAATTATTTTTGAGAAAAAAACCCTTATGTGTGTAAATATTTCGGGGTTTAGAGACACCCTGCAAAAATCAAAATACAGAATGGAGCAAATAGCAAGCCTTTGTGATAATCATTTTGCGGAAGCATATAGCGAGCTTTCAGACTCCCCGCCAACGCTTGAATATGTAATGAGCTTTGTTAAGCCCCTTGAGTATATGGTGATTGAGCTATATAAAAATTGCCTTGATTAGAATAATAAGGAAACCGCAACACAAACAAAAAGCATTTACTTGAAAGCAATGGAATATATTCACGAAAATTATATGCACAAAATTTCCTGTGACACAGTAGCAAGGGAAATGAATTACTCCCCCTCATACCTAAGATATA
>JAGANX010000044.1 GCA_017623975.1 Clostridia bacterium | reverse complement strand
TCTTCTTATATCGTCTATATCGTAGTATAGCTTTAATCTTGATGCGGCATAGTTCCTAAAATTCTCACAAAACTGTCTTAATGTTATATGGTCGTCGTAATTTGCTCTTTGCAAGGATACCCTTATTTCGTCAAGGTTGCATAGCTTGCAAAATCTGCCCTTGCCTTCATTTTCCTCCTCTGCTATCTCGCCCTCGTCCTCCTGCGCTTTTTCTACCTTGGGATCTTGCGTTGCCACGGTGCTACCTGCAACGGTAACACCGCCGGCTTGCAAAACCGTACCCTGAGCACTGTTAATTACAACCTGGGAGGTACGGTTATCCCTACCCATTAAAGCGGCAATCAAAATGAGAAGAACAACTCCAAGCACGCCCGCATAAATTGCCAAAGCCTTGCCCGAGGACATAAATTCCCATATCTGGTTAAGGGTAATTGCAAAATAGTTACTTAATTGCATCATTGCTTTCTCCCTCGGTTTCTTGGTTTTCTTTGTCGCCTGCTTCCTCGCTTACAGAAGATACAGCTTCCTCTTTCGCTTCAACCTTTTCTTCAATAGCTTCGTTTACTTCAATGGCTTCTTCCTTTACGGAAGCTTCATTCATCGCTTCCTCTTTTATAGGCGCTTCTTTCTTTGAAGGCTCCTTTGCTTCTTCCTTTACAGGCTCAGCATCCTTCTTTTCCTCTTTTGCATTCTCAGCCTTTGGCTTTTCCTCTGCCTTTTTCTCTATGTTTACAGTCTCTCTGCTCAAAACAAGACGCTTTACTGTGTTTACGGAGGCAATAGAATACTCCTCACCGAAAATGCTTTCTATAACCTGTGCAAGGTCGGTTTCCGCCATACCCTCGTTGCCCTTTAAAATGTTAAGCACACCGGGGATAAGCTTAGCTGCAACTGCGCAGTCCATAGCCTCATTTAGGTCCTCCTCGCACTTAGAGTAAACCGCCATATATTTTTCAAGCTGTAAGAATAGCTTGTTACCGATATGGTAAGGTGTCTTTTCGCTAACGAAGGACTCCAAGGAGTCAACACCCTTCCATACGTTTTCGTCAATTTGCGCATTTTTCTTAGCGCGGAAAATAAGCGCCTCGATTTGGTGACAGGTGATGTACTTACGCGCGGTTTTATTTGGTGCCTCCTGAACCGTTTGACCCTCTATGTCAACAACACAGGCTAAGTTGGCAATAAACGCAGGTAAATCATCAAGGCTCTGCTCAGCACACGGAGCTACAACTATCCACAGGTTAGACGGCATTGTAACAAATTCCGCACCGTCAGAAATTCTATGCTCAATTTCCGGATTGCCAAAATACTGTACATATGGCATTAGCATATTTCCAAGGTCCTCATATCTTGCACCGTCAACACCGCAGAAGGTTGCCTTTTCTCCATCACTTAAAGCGGAGTTTATCGCCTGCATAAGCGGTGCTATGCGTGAGCCCCTGTCAAGAGTTAGCTGGTCGTTATAGCGAAGCAAGGACTGCCTTTCCCATTTAGCACCGCCAAGCTTGTCTGTATGCGGGGCAGAGCCAAAGAAACGGGACAGAATTTCAACAATTCTTTCACCCGAAGCGCCAAGGGTGTTACGCACTATCAACAGCCTTGACGTCATAAGGGCGCTTAAAATTCTTCTTGCTGTCTTGGGAGTTAACAAAATTCCGTACTCTTGGAAGTGAGCCAACAGGTCCTTACAAAGCGTTGGAATATCTGTATCAACCGCCATATATGTATATGTAGAGTCATCCTTTTCGTCAAGGATAATTTCTTTTTTGTGAGATGCCTCTAAGGACATATCAAATTCGTCTGCAAAAAGCTGGTCAATAGCCGTTACGTCAGCCGCCTTAACGGTTTTGAAAAGCTCCTTGGTTGCTTCCATTTCCTGCTTTTCAACGATGCGCTTTACGTGTTTTTCCCTCGCCCTTCCCACAAGAATGGAAATGAGAGAAAGAATTAAGAAAACACCGTTTGTTGCGCCGCAAACTATTAAGTAAAGCGGGTCAAGCAGGGGCAGCTCAAACATTTGTCCGCTTAAAACGTAAATTACGTCTGCAAAAATAGTTGCAAGCAGCAGTATAAAGCCGAAGCTCTTTAATTTAGATTTTGTATTCATAGGTTTACAGTATGCCTCCATAGTATAGTTCTCAGAAACGATGTTAGATACATTTTGCAAATAGTCAGACAAGTGTCTGCCCTCTTTTTCAAGAGTTGCGCCGATTAGATTTATTCGTCTTGACAAATAAATGCTGTTGGCGTTTGTACCTGCGTGGACGTCATAATTTCCCGCCTCTATAACGGTTTTTCCACGCTCTATATCATATACATCCAAGCCTCCGAGAGGAATAGTTACGGTTTTTCTTTCTCCCGCCTTTAATTTTACCTGCGCAAAGCCCTTTAATTCCTTGCGTGGACGAAGCTTGTTGGAGCTTGGCACCGCAACGTAAATTTGCACCGCCTCACTGCCCTCCATTCGTCCTGAGTTTCTCACAGTAACGGAAGCATTTCCATGTCTGTCCAAGGACAGCCTTGTGTATTCAAAGCTTGTGTAGGAAAGACCAAAGCCCATTGGGTATTTAGTCCACTCCCCGTTTGAGTCTGTATAACGGTAGCCGACAAACGGACCTATCTTTAACTTGCCCGTGCTTTTACGCTTTTGATGCTCACGCACCAGGGTATCAACCCCTGAGTAGGCTGCGTATGCAAGCCTTCCGCTTGGGCAAGCACTGCCGCCTAAAATGTCGGCAAGCGCTTTGGCAACAAACGCGCCCTGTGGCGGTACTAACAATATGGCATCTGCCATTACATCAAAGCTCATATCGGGAAGCCTTTCACCGCAAATAACGACGATAAGCTTTTTACTGCTCCTTCTAAGCTGTGTAAGCATAGCCACTTGGTTACCCGGCAAGGCTAAATGCGGGCTATCCACAAGAGCCCTTTCCCTTTGCGCGCCCAAGCCTACGAATGCGACCGTCGTACCAACGGTTGCTGCCAGCTTTGCTGACGGCTCTATCATTTCACGGCTTATATTTTCGTTTATGTTATAGCCCCTTTCAAAGCCTGCAACGCTAATGCCAAGGCTTGATAGACCCTTTTCAAGCTTGTCCTTAAAGCCCTTATATGATGAATTTTCTTCATCGGATATAATATCACCGCAAATAGCGATTTTTTCCTTTTTCCTAAGGGGCAGGGACTTGTTTGCGTTCTTTACAAGAACTATTGATCTCTTTGACGCCTCGTACGCCACGTGCTCAATTGTGCCCTCCGACTCTCTTATAAAAGGAGCTGAGCATTTTTTTGCAAGCTCGATTTTTTTGTCAACGGCACTGTCAAGCATTTCCTTGCTGATTGCCGCACCGTCCTGCAAGGTCATATTGAGCTCGTGGGCAGTTGCTCCGCCCTCCTCCATAGAACGGTAAATGCGTTCATAGTTTTCAAGGGCAGTGGAAAGAACCAAGGTTGAGCCGCCTAAAAGCTGATATCCCTTAACTAAATTGGAGGCGGTTGTGTCTGCATCCTTAACCTGTACAAGCCTGTTTAGGTCCTTTGAGATAAACTCACGGGACATAAGCTCGTTTGCTTCCTTATATGTATCCCCGGCTTCCTCATCGCTTCTCATAACAGCCAACGCACCGCCAACGCCTTGCACCATTTTGTATGGGCGTGCGTACCTGTCGTACATAACGCTTAAATCCGCTTCCTTATCAAGAAACCTTGCGTCATTCTTTGAGCAAATGGGCTCTTTTATACAGTAAGGAACGCCTGCTTCCTTTAACTTCTTCGCCATGCCGGCAACTAATGCGCCGCTTAGGTGTGGCTCCTCAGAAAGCTCCGCACCGTAAACACTGCTTGCGGCAGAGGCAGAGGGGAGAAGGAACAAATTATCCCCATAGCCTGCGCCAACAGAGGCTAAGCATTTTGCAACGCCGCCAAATAAATTCTCATCCCAAGAATTTGCCAAGGAGGAGGGAGAGGGGAACAAGGGCTCCCCACCCTCTCTGTTATTTTCATCCCATAGCTCACTTAGGTTAGTAGCGGGTATGTCATACTGTTCAAGGGCGCTACCGTAGCCGTCACGGGTGTCGGTAACAAGAGCAATTTTCTGCTCATTATTCAATTTTTCAATTATATCTTTGTGTTTCAGCATTTTTCCACTCCGATTTTTCCTTAATTAGTCTGTTCTTCAACGGCTTCTATGATACAGAGGTCCTTAATATAGCCACAATCATCGTTTTGGCTACCAATATCCCCCTTTTCAAAGCAAACCATTAAAACATCGCCCGCTTCAAGTCGAATTTCTATAACCTTTGTGTTTTTACCTGTTACAGACTGTCCCCTTGCGCCGTTTACATAAACCGCAAGGTAGTCACTGTATGGGGTACAGGAGGCTTCCATTGTAAAGGTAACTGTCATTCTGTTGTCCGCCTCTATAACAAGGTAGGACTCTGAATAATAGTCCTTATTTTGAGAAACGAATGCGTTTTTGCTTGCGCTGTACTCAAAGCCGTCACTGTCAATTACTCCGCTGTTTGTGTAATTTTCAAGATTTTCGCCGTTTATTTGAGTCTTTATTTCTCCGCAGTTTTTACACTTACCGTTTATAAATGTGTGGTCAAGCCTGCTAATTCCCTCTTCTCTTGTGTAATCACAGCCCGAGCAATTACAGGAGTATTTCCTCGTTCCGTATTCATAGCAGGTTGCTTCCTTTATAACCTTTTCGGTTTCAGCGCACATTTCTGTTGTTACATTGCCCTTTTCATCGTATCTCCACACATCGTATTCACCGTAGTGAACGCAGTCACCCTTCATATAAACACGGTAGGTATTTTGCATAATATACGAGCCGTCAATGGCACTGAAATCACTCCATGAGCCTGCGTAGTAAATGCTCTCTAAGCTGTAACAGCCATCAAAGGCGTTACTCATAACAGCCTCTAAGTTTGCAGGTAAAACTATACCCTTAAACTCACCGCTTTGCATAGCGTACGGCATAATAATAAGGTCATTTCCTTGATTGCTTAATTCTATAATTTCCTTGCCCTCGTCCTCGAAATCGTAAAGGTACCATGTAGATGAAGCATAGATAAGCTTCATACCGTCCTCTTCCTTTCTTGTAAGAGCATCGTATGGATTTGTGAAAACAGTAGCACCGTAGTAGCCAACCATACCGTTTGCGTAGCTATTACCTTCAACTGTTATATATGGGCTTAAATCATAAACCTCCATAAGATATTGGCAGCCGTTAAATGCATCATCGCCTATTTCACGCACGTCACTGTTCAAGGTGATTGAGATAAGACAGCCGCAATCCATAAACGCACCGTCTTTAATGGTAACAAGTGCCTTTGGCATATCTACATAAAGAAGCCTTGTACAGCCGTTAAATGCGTAATCACCTATTGTTTTAACGCTTGACGGAAGCTTAGCGGTCCTCAATCCGTAGCAGTATGCAAAGGTACGAGCCTCTATTTCCTTCAAGGATGTGTTTTGTGAGCAATCTAAAAGCTCTACGCCCGAGCAGTTTTCAAATGCACCCTCTTGGATTTCTTTAACTGCATCGCCAATTGGAATCTTCTTTATTCTTCGGCAGGCTTCAAAGGCATATTTTGCAATTCTGTATGATTTAACGGTAGCTCCGTCATATTTAAAGCTATCAAGCTTCAAGTCCTCAACGTCATCGCCTGAAATCAAGAGCCAAGCATCCTTAGTCGTCCTAAACGTACCGATACCGTTTACCCTTACCTCAAAAGACAATGCCTCGTCCATATTCTTGTGTACCTTAACTGCGTTTCTTGCTACGTTACCGTAATCACGGGAGCCTGCCACTATGTTAAGATAGCTTTCATTATATACATCGTAAAGGCTTTCACAGCCTACAAAAGCATTTTCGCCTATGCTTGCTACGTTTCTGTAAAGCTTAACACCGTTTAGCGCCGCACACTGAGCAAATGCATAGTCCCCAATGGATACAAGGGCGGATGGAAAGGCTACATTACTTAATTGATAGCACTCATAAAACGCATAATCGCCAATGCTTTCAATGTTTTTTGAAAGAGTCGCCTTGGTTAAATTATCACAGCCACTGAATGAGCTGCAACCGATAGCTGTTACAGGCTCCTTCAAGGTTACCTCTGTAACAGTCTTATCATTATAAAATAGGTAGTCGGGAATTCTATATTCGCTAACAGTCTCACCCCAATAAACAAAGTCAGCAGGGGTGGATACGGTAGCTTGTCTTGGATAATTAATAAGATACCATTCACCGTCATAAAGAGCTGCCTTGTAGCCGTCCTTTTCAATAACAGGGGCGCGGTCCTCATATGAAGGAGTATAGCATATTGTATGCTCGTAGTTAACAGGGCATATGCTTGGGTTCGATATCTCGTAAAGGCGGTAGCAGTACGCAAATGCTCCCGGTTCAATCAATTCAAGAGTTTCAGGGAGAGAAACATACCTTAATTCCCCACAGCTGTTAAATGCCTCCCAAGCGATATAGGTAATATCTCCCTTTATTATAACTTCTTCAATATAGTTAGCATATGCAAAGGCACCGCTTTGAATATATCCGTAGGTTGAGCCGTTGATTGTCACTGATTTAAGTGACTCCGGCATAGCGTCCTCAAACAAATAAGAGGAAATCTTTGTGTCTATAAACTCGTTTGTCAGGGTCAAGCCAAGGCTCTCAATTGAATTACAGCCAAATAAAACAGACTTGCCTATTTCAGTAATTTCCGTTGGGAACGCAAAGGCTTTAAGACCTGTATTTTTAAATGCGTATGCGCCAATGCTTGTGACGCTTTCAGGAATTTTGATAGATGTAATCGGAGCTGACTCGAAGGCATAAGAGCCTATTTCTTTAAGATAAGACGGAAGGGTTACACTTACAAGGCTTGGGCAATTTGCAAAGGTGCTTGCTTCAATTACCTCAACTGTATCAGGAAGCTTAACTGATTTGATGCCTGTGCTATTGAACGCACTCTCTCCTATTTTATAAATAAAATCGCCAAAGGAAAGGTCTGTAAGTGATGTACAGCCATCAAACGCCTCACCTTCAATAATAGAGGTGCTTGAAAGCTCTGCCTTGCTAATAGCTTCACAGTCCTTAAAGGCAGCCTCGCCAATAGCTTCAAGGCGGCTAAGGTCAACGCCCTTTAATGCTGTACAGCCCTTAAAGGCTCTTTTGTCAACAACTGTAATATTACTGAAGTTAAAGGTTGACAAGGCAGTGCAGCCGTTAAACGCTTCCTCGCCTACTGCCACAAGTCCCTCAGGCAATTCAACAGTTACAAGTCCGTCACAGCCCTCAAATGCTTCTGCGCCGATTACGTTATCCTTAAATGCCATAATCTTAACCGACTTTAAGGAGCTTGGCACTTTTCCGTCAAAGAAGTATGAAAGCTTACCGTTTTCAGCACTTGTTGAGCCTAAGTAGGGCACTGTCATTGTACCAATGCCGTCACAATTCTTAAACACGCCCTCTCCAATCAAGTCAACACAGCTTGGAACGATAACGGTTTTAAGACCTGAGCTTGCAAAAGCATATTTATCAACAATGCTAAGCTCTGCACCAAGGTTGACAGAGGACAAGGCACTGCATTTATAAAACGCATACTCAGAAATGTTAATTACCTTTGTCAAATCAGCACCCGTCTTACCTGCACTTGTTCCGTCTGACAAAACAAGACTTGTCAAGGCTGTACAGTTATTGAACGCGTATGCGCCAATGGTTGTAACCGTATTGGGAATACTGATAGTTTTAACGCCCGTACAGTGTGAAAATGCTTCATCGGGTAAATAAGAAACAGTGGAGTCGAGCAAATAAATCTCTTTCAGTGAGTCGGGAACTACACCAAAGATGTGTGCCATAGTTTCATTCTCATCATCGAGGGCAGGTGTTGCACCGAAGAAAGGAAGCTCCAAGGCTTCAAGCTTGTTACAGCCCATTAAGGCATTTTCGCCGATATATTCAAGAGATTCAAGCAAAGGAACATATTTAAGCTCTGCACAGCCTGAAAATGCCTCTGCCTCTATCCTTTTTAGTGTTGTGCTTTCCTTCGGAATGTCAATTGCGGTAAGCTTAGCACAGCCTGAGAAGGCATTTTTGCCAATAACCTCAATTTCCGCAGGCAATTTAATTGTCGTTACGCTTGAACATCCCTTGAACGCATCTGCATTTATAGTCGTGCCTGTGCCAAGGGTTATTTTTTCAAGGCTCCTCGGAATTATGCTTGACAGAGTATTACTGTCTGCCGTTCTTTCTCCGCCGAAGAGCTGACCCACGTAGCCTGCTGAGCCAAATTCATAAACTTCAAGTTCTTTAAGGCTGCGGCAATCCTTCAAAATACCGTCATCGTAAGAAACGCCCTGAGGTATAGCTATTTTGGTTAAGCCCGAGCCTGCAAATGCAGAGCTGAAAACGTGCTTAATGTTTTTATGGAAGGTAAAGGCGGCAAGGGAGGTACAACCCTCAAAGGTGCCCTTAGGAATATTATCAAGTCCGCTTTCGCCAAAGCCCGTAACGCCTGTCAGCTTATCATTATTTTTGAAAACGCCCTCGCCTAAATTCGTAACCTTGCTCATATCCAAGCCTGCAATATCCGTGCCTGAAAAAGCATAGTCGCCTATGCTTACAAGCTGACCGTTTGCAGTGTACGCATTTAAAGAGGAGCAGCCGTCAAAGGCAAAAGCGCCAACAGTTTTAATCTCACTGCCGATTTCCACCCTTTGAAGCTTTGTAAAGCCCTGTACAAAATTATTGGGCACTGCATCCATATTACTAATGCGAAGGCTAACAAGCTTAGAGCTGCTTTTGTCACTTTCTTCTTCTCCAAACAAGGAGGCGAGCCTTGTTACATACTTAGAATTAACGTCCTTTAAGGTAAAGGCAAAGTTGTTAAGCTCCAAGGTCTCTATGTTATTTGAGCCCTTGAAGAAGTCAACCCTGTCACCGTATGCAAGGGTTTGGTTAATTTTAACTGTTTTTAGTGCTTTGCATCCGCCAAAGGCAGCTGAGCCAATGCTTAAAAGCTGACCCTTTTCACCCTCGTTTATCTCAACCCTTTTAAGCGAGGAGCAACCGCTAAACGCACCTTGACCTATGTAGGATACACCCGTCAACTTAACCACTTCAAGCTTGGTACACCTTTCAAATGCACCGTCTGGGATATCAAGACCGTTTATCTTAACGGTTACAAGATTTTTGTTCTTTGCAAAGGCATCCTCGTCAATACCTACAATCTTGTACCCTTCAATCTCACTGTTCAGGGTAATTTCACGGTACTTGTCCGAGCAGCCAACGATAGTAACCTCATCCCTTGCCCTGTTGAACTTGTAGTTAACGCCGGATAAGGTAAAATCATATTTCGTTTTTTTGTAATCGTTTAGCAAAAATCCGCAGGCTGCGAAGGCAAGAGCCAAAATTATTAAAGAAAGCGCAGCAAAAATCCAAGGCATATCAAAGGACCTTGTGTGCATTTTCCTCGGTTTAATTTTAGTTATGCTTCGTACGCTTCCCGGCGCTGTCGGAATTTTCTCCGAATAAGAAACGGAAACGTCCGTATGCTCAACGTTATAGGTATAGTTACCGTATCTTGCATAAACCATTTGCACCTTAAAGTCGGTGCATTTTTCCTCAACTAAAATCTTGCGGTCAAAGCTGAAAACCTCTTTTTCAAGAAAATCTCTGTCCGCACTTTCAAACTTGTCCTGCCCAAGCACGTTGCCCTTTGAGTCCAAGCGATAAAGTATAAACGCAAACTTATTACAGGTTTCACGTCTATCGTTGAAAAATCTGAGCAAAAGACGTTTTTTGCCGTCCTCCTCTTTCACGAAAAGATATTGCTTTACGCCAATCATATCACTCGGCTGAGCATATGAATATTTACCCTTTGAAATTATTTGTTCCTTACCCATTATTTTAGTCCTTTATGTAATTTAGTCTTAATTTTACGAGTACCGTCTATCTTCTTGCACGCTTTGCGGAGCTGATTACTACTGATATAGCGCCAAGCAAGCCCATAGCAAGCGCCAATACGCCAACAGCTATGAGTCCCTTTTCCGATGCTATAAAGCTTTCCCTAAACACCTCGCCAAAGCTGTATGAGCAGCACGCCCTTACCACAAGCGCCTCCACTGCGGTAAACAAAACGGAAACAAGAGAAAATGCAAATATACTGCCGCCTGTAATTTTCACAATCGGCTTTTTCTTCATATCCGTGCGGTTTACACGGCGGATAATTATTCTTACGTAGGCGGTTTCATCAGGCAGCCTTACCGACCTTGTCAGCTCCACCCCTACAATATCCTCTTTCACATTGATAACCTTGAAAACCTTATTGTATCGGTTAAACAAAGCCACGTCATAATCAAGATACTCAACGTTTGGCGTAACCTTACATTTAAGAGTCTTAAATCCATCCTCTTGCAATAAAAGGTACTGCTTTATTATTGGCTTATTCTCCTTTGAGGAGTCGTAAACCATACAGTGCTTTCCCCTGTAAAGGCATTTTCTGACACCCCTGTCACAAGCACCGCTAACCTTGTACCCAACCTTTAAAATGTGCTTTGGGAAAACCAAGGTCATTAAGGAAACGTACAAAATTACGCTAACCACCATAATTATAAGCCCAACCGCTGTTATCATAAAATTTCTCCTTTAAACTTTTTGAGAGTTAATATATATATTATAACTCAATAATATTACGAATTCAATGTTTTTTCACCTATCAGTAACCTATCCGTCAGTTTTTTGTCACATTGCACAAATTTTCAAAAAGATGTCGCCCTTGATAAAAATTCCGCATTTTCCCCGCTATCCCATAAAAAAGGCAGAAAAACAGCCTGCCCTGTGTTTGTTTTTACCCATTTTACCCGCTAAGCATCGCCCTATTCCCCACCTATTTCCCCCACTATTCCAAAAGCCGCAGAATTGACGGGTTTTTTATACACAATTACCAATAAAAGAACTCGACTGAAAAATGCAAAAAAGGCAGGTGTTTAACCTGCCATTTAAGCTATTAAGTAGCCGCTGCCACCCTAATTGAACCCGCCTTGTCTTGGAACGATAAATTCGTGAGCCTTTGTCCGACCCTTGATTTGAAAGTTTTTTCTTTTGTAAGATTAGCCTTGCAAAACAAATTCGTCTGCGTTTTCAGGTGCGTTAACCCCGGTTGTACCAATGTTAGAAAATTCAGAAACGCTAAGATTTTCCTGTGGCACACCGTCTGCTGTTAAATTAGCATCGGTTGTAAGCTTTGTCAAAAGACCGCTATCGTCAAATTCAAAGGTGAAAACCATCTTTGTATAAACAAGCTCAACAGGTGTTGTTCCCTTTATAGATTGGGAGTATTTTTCACAGTCAACAACCACCGTATATTTGTTTGAGTCCTTTGTTACAGAGGAAACGTGGGCACTATCAATACCGAAAACGGTTGATTCTGTAATAACTGCGCCACCGAAGTAATTTTCATACTGCTCCTGTGACAATGGCATTTTTACCTTTTGGTCGCCGTACACTGTATAAAACATACCGTCAACATACCACATCATTTCGCTAACGCCATCTGCTGTTATTTCAGAATAAGCGTTGCCACCGTCAATCAAAGTAACGGTACTTTGTGTAAAGGATAAGCCGTTTGATTTTATGCTAATTTCAGTATCCATACGGAAATTTTGAATCTTGGAGACAAGTGCCCTTAATGCATCAAAGCTGTTTTCGTTTTTCCAAGTTGCAAAAAGAGTTGTGTCCTTATCAAAGGTGTCACCGCATATCCACGGCTTTTCACCAACAATGTCATAGGACCACATAATTACATAGCCTTTTCTTTCAAATACAGGCATTTGGTTCAATAAAAGAGAGGACCCCTTGTCGATTTTTACCTCCTTTGAGCCACTTACAAGAGTGCCTGCAACGCAGGTAAACTTAACCGTTATCTTTTCTTTGTTTCCATCATCAGGGTTTTCGTCTGCACCGCCGCTTTGATTTGTGCTGCTGTCTGCTCCACCTTGGTTTACGCTACTGTCTGTTCCGCCCTGATTTACGCTGTCGTCCGTTCCGCCTTGGTTGTTACTGCTGTCAGTAGTGCTGCCGCTTGGCACAGAGCTTGCGCCAGGTGTGTTGTCCTCTCCACCCCCGTCTGTTTTACTACTGTCACTGTTTTCAACATCGCCCTTGTCACTCTTATCGGAGTCATCCCCGCCTGTGCAGGATGCGAGAGCTAACAATGAAGCAATCAACGCTAAGCAAATAAGCAAATAAAATATTTTCTTCATAATTATCTCCTTGATAAATTTTATTCTAACTTCATTGTAGCATCATTTATCCATTTTGTCAAGATAAATTGTCAAGCTAAGTGCAACAGGAATTAACAAAAAGTTCAAATAAATCAATAGGTTTAAGATAACCAATAACTTTTTTGGGTCTGGCGTTGATCAACGCCAGATTCTTTTTTAATGTGGTAGGACTAACTCTTGA
>JAGANX010000008.1 GCA_017623975.1 Clostridia bacterium | reverse complement strand
TCTTGGGAAAGCATATTCTCCAATAGTGGTTAAGCCCTCGGGAAGTTCAAGACTTGAAACCTTGGACAGGCTTGAATTGTTAAATGCCAAGTTTCCTATTTCAATGGTATTTTCAAGCTTAATGGTTGATAATTCATTACAATGGTAGAACATACTATTTCCAATAATAGGTGATTTGCTGTAAACCGCGGCAATAGATGAGCAGTCCATAAATATTTCTTTACCCAATGTTGCCAAGGTTGATGGGAGAGTAACGGATGTAACACCTGAACCCTTAAATGCAAAGGCTCCAATATCGGTGCAGCCCTCGGGTATTACAATGTCACAGGCAAGAACTGTATTCGCCCTAAATGCTAATTCGCCAATTGAAACAACAGTTGATGGTATATTAACATACCTTAATGAGGTTGCGTAGTATGCCATATTGTTAGAAATTGATGTCAAACCCTCTGGAAGAACAAGCTCTTCCAAGGAATTACAGCAATAGAATGCTTGTTCACCTATGGAATTAACTGTGCTCGGAATATCAACCTTAACAAGTGCAGAGTTTGTACTTGTATTAGCCGCCTTAAAGGCATAAGCACTAATAGTCGTAGCTCCCTCGGGGATAACCACCGTCATAAGAGCGGAGTATCCATTTGCTACCTTTAGCGCGTCAGTAACTGTGACTATGCCCTGCGGCAACTCAATTCTTACTACGTTCTTTGCTGCATATCCCTTGCCTGTTTTGGTGTTAAGCTCATTAAAGCTAATACCCAAGGAGTTGGAATCCTTGCAAATGTAGTATGCAGGGTAAGTAACTCCGTCTGACATAAGCACCCTTGAGGTTGCTCCGATTGTTCCATCTGTGCCAAAGGTAGCCTTATCTGTCATACCGTCTATCTTGGTAATTTCTGTCCATTCGGGAATTTCGGCAGCATTTGTATAAACGGCGAGTACGAAAACAAAAAGCACCATCATCAAAGTGATTAAAAGTATTTTCTTTTTCATAAAATTTTCCTCTCTAAACTTGATAAAAATACTGAGGCACCATTTGTTTGGAGACTTTACCAAAGCCACCCTCTTTTTGTCAGCCTCATTTGTGTATTTTCTCTAATCAAGTTGATTATATCATAAAATAATATGAATTTCAAGTATCAATACATGTAAAAACATAGAAGAAGGGGCTGTTGCATTTAACGATTTTCAAAAATATTTGTATAATTTTGCTAACATAAAAAGCACATCGCTACGAAAATGATGTGCTTTTTTTGTGCTGCTTGTATATCTAATGGAAAATTTCCCAAAACTGCAACAGCCCCTTTTTGATGCTTATTTATGCGATATGCGTTATTACACAAGCTCTTCTAACAAAGACTTGCCTACAATATCATTATACGAAACAAATGAGTATTTCTCGTTTTCCCCGGGCTCATCGTTCTGCATATATGAATATTCTGTTGTTTCGCCATCTGTTACAGCTACATATGCACCCATAGCAAGCTTTATATCCTTTTGTGTGTCTGTAAAGCCAACTATTTTAAGTTCAAATGCTACAAACTGATGATTTGTAATTTCAGCATT
>JAGANX010000007.1 GCA_017623975.1 Clostridia bacterium | reverse complement strand
TCCGTAAGTGGTCAAATCTGTGGTCAAACTACTTTACTGAGAGATTATCGAAAAGAGGAATGCCCGAAAAAGTCAGTGTTTACAAGGGTTTTCGGGCTTTGGAAAAATGAAAAGACAGGAACTGCCTGCATGCTCCCAAACCATGCGCGCTACCAACTGCGCTACATCTCGATACAGTATTAAATTATACAATCATTTGTCGCGGCGCTACTCCGACTCGTGCAAAGCACTCGCTGGATAATTCGTTTTAGCCAATCGCACTTCGCAAAATGCTCGCGTTCTTGGAAACTCATTACAACTGCGCTACATCTTTATAGCAATACGAAATCGTTCTTTTCTTGATTGCCATACTATTATAGCAAAAGGTTCTCGGTTTGTCAATAGTAAATTTTGCTTTTTTAAAAATATTTTGCTTTTTTAAAAATCCACCCAAACAACTCCTAAAAATAGCGTTTGTTTGGGTGGAAAAGCTTTTAATAATTGTACTTTTTACGTTTTGCAAATAAGAAAGCAACTGTTACCAAAACCGCCAAGGCTTCGGCAACAACTATTGAGAACCATATTCCCGTAATTCCTCGCCCTCCGGCTTTTTCAAAAATAATTGGAAGAACCAATACCGCAACCGTTTGGAACACAAGTGTACGCAAAAAAGAAATTATAGCTGACACAGGTCCGTTGTTCAAGGCGGTAAAGAAGGATGAGCCGAAAATAGCAAAGCCTGAGAATAAGAAAGAGAAGGAGTAGTAGAAAAACGCATTTTTTGTTAATTCAAAAAGGGATGCGTTGTATCCTACAAAAAGATATGACATAGGGGTAGCAAGAGCAAGGGATAAGCCAACCATAGCAACGGAAGAAATAGCGATGATAACCGTGCTTTTTTTCAAAAGTCCTTTTAGCTCATTTGAATTGCTTGCACCGTAGTGGTACCCGATAATAGGCGCACAGCCGATGCTATAACCTATAAAAGCAGAAATAAAGATAAAGTTTACATACATTAATACTCCGTAAGCCGCAACTCCTGCCTCGCCTGCGTATTTAAGCAATTGAGTGTTGTAAAGAATACCCACTAATGACATGGAAATGTTGGTCATCAATTCGCTTGAACCGTTAGTACAGGTCTTTACAAGAGCTTTTACATCCATTTTTGTTTTACCTATGCGGAGTAAGCTCGTGTTTTTCCTTACAAAGTAAACCAAAGGGCAAATAAATCCTACAAATTGGCTTGTGATTGTGGCAACAGCAGCGCCCGCCAATCCCCAACGAAATCCACCTACGAAAATGGCATCAAGAGCAATGTTTGTAAGTCCCGCAGCAACAGTAAATACAAGGCTTAACTGTGGCTTTTCAGCAGTTATCATAAAGCTTTGAAACTCCATTTGCAGCATAAAGAAAGGGAGCCCCAACGAAATAATCCAGCCGTAATCTACGCAGTTTTCAAGCATTTCACCCGTAGCTCCTAAAAGTGAAGCGACAGGCCGCAGCAAAAGAATACCTAAAAAGGCAATAACGGCGCCCAAAACAAGCGAAACATAGACTATTAAAGAAAATAGGCTGTTTGCCTTTTTTCTGTCACCTTCCCCCAGTGTTTTAGCAACAAGGGCACTACCACCTGCACCAAACATAAAGCCAAGAGCGCCGAGAATCATCAAAAACGGCATTATAAAGTTTACAGCGGTAAATGCGGTTTCACCAACAAAATTTGAAACAAAGAAACCGTCAACAACACCGTAAATAGATGAAAAAATCATCATACCGATAGATGGCAATGTAAAACGCAACAGCTTTTTATAGGTAAAATGGTCGCTTAACTGTATTTTCATTACTTATCACCAAAATAAAGCTCGGCAAGCTTAGATATAATGGGTGTTAGCTCCTTTATCTGCCAACCTGTTGTGTTAATTGTCAAATGATAGTTTACGCAGTCACCCCACTTGCTTTCAGAAAGAAGCGCGCGGGTGCTTGCCCTGTCCTTGTCAATTTGCTTTATCTGCTTTTCTATTTCCTTGCGTGATGGCTTTTCTTCTTCTGTTGCTTTTTCTAAGCAACGGTTAATTTTGCTTTCTAAATCGGCGCAAACGAAAATATTTAATGGATTGTATTCCTTTAAAAGCAAATCTGCATTTCTGCCAACAATAATAAAATCCTTGCCTTTTTGTGCAATAGCGTCAATAACCTTTTTTTCTTCAACTAAAAGCTGGCTTTTGCCTGTGCTTGCAAAAGCAAAAGAAAAGCTCCTTGCAAAGTGCAAAGGAATTGCCTTATAGCCTTTTGAAAGAGACGCTTCTACAAATCTTTCATCAAGACTTGTGCTTTTAGCAATTTCTGTAATAATTTCTTTATCGTAATAATCAAAGCCTAAAATATCAGCCATTCTCTTGGCAAGCTCACGCCCACCGCTGGAAAACTGACGGCTAACGGTAATAATTCTCATAAAAATCTCCTTATGCGTAGCCACTGTCAACCCTAATTGAACCCGATTTGGAACGACAAATAAAGTCTTATACTTCATTAAAAACTTTTGCCGATTTTTTAATCGCCTGCAATTTTTTAATTTGTCTAAGCCCTTATTTGTTCGCTCGAAATTTGTGTAGCAATCTGTTAACACATAATAGGCGAGGGAATTTCAATTGAGAAAGGCGTAGATATATAAAAATATTTCAAGTCTTTATCGGTTGGAAGGCACCGTCTATTATGCGTTACAGACGGGTTCAATTGGGGTTGGCAGTGGCTAACTTTTAAAAGTATATATTATTTAGCTTATGTTGTCAAGTCTTTTTTAGTCATATTGACAAAAATGTGTTTTTGTGATATATTAATAGAAAGTGAGGTGGGTAAGCAGATGTTACTTGCGATTGATATCGGTAATACAAATATTCATATAGGCTTGTTTGAAAAAAAGAAAATGCTATCGTCTTTTTCTATGGGTGCTGATAATGTGCGCTCGGGGGATGAATATGCGGTTGTGTTAAAATCTCTTATTGTTGGAGAGGGATATGATATAGCCTCAATTGATGGCGCAATCGTTGGTTCTGTTTGTCCAAATATTACACTGAAAATACAGTATGCGGTAAAGAAGCTTGTAGGTATTGTGCCTGTACTGATAGGTCCCGGCATAAAAACAGGCTATTCTATAAAAATTGATAATCCGTCTGAATTAGGTGCAGACATCGTGGCTAATACCGCAGGTGCGCTTGACAGTACAAACGGTCCTGTAATCGTGATTGATTTCGGCACCGCAACCACCATTTCCGCAGTAGATAAGAATAAAGCGTTTGCAGGCTGCTACATCATGCCGGGCATACAAATGAGTCTTGATTCCTTGAACAACACAGGGCTTTTGCCTAATGTAATCGCGGATGAAAAATTTCCCGTTCTTGCCAAGAATAGCTCAGACTCTATGAAGTCAGGCGTTGTTTTCGGTCAAATGATGGCGGTCGAGGGCTTTGTGGAAACTTACATTAAGGAGCTTGATTTACCAACCTCCGTTCCCGTCATAATAACAGGCGGCTTCGCATCTATGCTTTTACCGTATTTTAGAATAAAAATAAAGCACATAGAGGCATTAACCTTAAAGGGCTTGAACGTAATATATTTAGCAAATCAAAAAAAGATCAAATAATCTTTTCAAAACGGATTGATACCTATTGCCTCCATCTGTTGAGGGAGGTGGCACCGTTAGGTGACGGAGGGAGAGTATTCCTTTGAATTGTTAGGATTGATACCATAGAAAGCAAAAGATTTTTGAAATATAATTTTTCGCTATACTTGTGAAAAGGCAAGATAGCAGAGAAGGAGACAACATATGGTAAAAAGAAAAAACAACAAATCATCAGTTGTTAAAATGACGGAATTAGCAATACTTACAGCAATAGTGTTTGTGTTGCAGTTATTTGGAATTGCAATAAGGCTGCCGTTCTTGGGAACTACAATTAACTTAGTGCTTATTCCAATAGTGTTGGGCGCAACAGTATTGGGTCCTATGGCTGGCGCTTGGCTTGGATTTGTAAACGGCTTGCAAGTGTTTATAGCACTTGGCGTTCTTGGTGGCGACCCTACGTTTACCGTTATACTTTTTAACAACGAACCTGTAATGACATTCCTTATCTGTGTTGTAAAGACGACAGCAGCAGGATATTTGAGTGGATTGGTTTATAAGCTGCTTTCTAAGAAAAACAACATATTAGCAATGTTTGTGTCAGCAGCAGTTGCACCTATTGTAAACACAGGGCTGTTTATTTTAGGCTGCTTACTCATTATGGACACCATCAAGAGCAATTTCGTGGGAGAGGGCGGTAGCGTAGCATACTTCTTGCTTATAGGAATTGCAGGAATTAACTTTATATTTGAGTTTTTGGTAAATATGATTTTTGCTCCAACCCTAAACAGATTGACCACAATCTTAAACAAACGCTTAGTAGTAGGCAAAAGCACACCTAAAACAAACAAGGAACAAAAAGAGAATTAAATTTAACCGCCAAATTTTTTGGCGGTTTTTCTTATAATATATTGACATTTGAAAAAATAGTGCTAAAATATATAATCATTTAAGAGAAAAGAAGGCGAGAATTTGTTTATTAAAAAGTATGTAGCTAAGCTAAAAACTGAATTTAAGGGCTACAATTTACAAAGGTTTTCAAAGGATTTAATGGCTGGTATAACCGTTACTGCTGTTGCATTGCCACTTGCCCTTGCATTTGGTGTTGCCTGCGGTGCATCCCCTGAGTCAGGTCTTGTTACAGCTATTATAGCAGGACTTATTATGAGTGCCTTGGCAGGTGCGTCTTACCAAATAAGCGGACCGACAGGCGCAATGTCTGCAATTTTGGTAGGGATAACCGGTGCGCAACATGGTTTGCAATCGATGTTTGTTGTAACCGTGCTTGCAGGTATTCTAATTCTTTTGTGTGCTGTGTTTAAGCTTGGTAGGCTTGTTTCACTCATCCCCCGTCCTGTAATTACAGGCTTTACATCAGGTATCGCTTTGACAATTGCTCTCGGACAAATTGACAATTTCTTTGGTACTCATTCAGAGGGTACAAATGCCTTATCTAAAATCGGCTCATATTTTACCCTTGGCTTTGTTCCAAGCTGGCGTGTGTTACTAATTGGTGCAATTGTAATTGCAATTATGGTTGCTTGGCCTAAAAAATGGAACTCAAAGGTTCCTTCATCTCTTGTGGCAATAATAATTGCAACTATTGTTTCTCTTCCTCTTGGTCTTGATCCGAAGGAGCTGGTTGGAACGATTCCTCAAAAGCTTGTTCTTGATGAGAGATTTAGCTTTGCCGCGATAGATTGGAAAAATTTCGGCTCTTACTTGTCTCCCGCATTTAGCATAGCAGCCTTGGCTCTTATTGAAAGCTTGCTGTGCGGTGCAAGTGCGTCTAAGATGAAGGGCGAAGAATTTGATGCAAATCAAGAAATTATTGCACAGGGCGTTGGTAACATAGTCGTTCCTTTTTTTGGCGGTGTTCCTGCAACCGCTGCAATTGCAAGAACAAGTGTAGCTATTAAATCAGGCGCTCAAACAAGAGTTTGCGGTATTATCCACGCACTTGGATTATTGATTTCTATGTTCTTGCTCGCCCCTGTAATGGCAAAAATTCCATTGTCCGCATTGGCAGGTGTTTTAATGGTAACCGCTTGGCGTATGAATGAGTGGGGAGAGATTAAAACAATTTTTTCAAAGAAGTTCATAAGCGGTATTTTAGAGTTTTTGGTAACGATGATTGCCACAATCGTATTTGATTTGACTATCGCTATTGTTTTGGGA
Organism: Clostridia bacterium; assembly: GCA_017623975.1. Lineage (GTDB taxonomy): Bacteria > Bacillota > Clostridia > Oscillospirales > CAG-272 > RGIG2000. Next base: position 36,963 of record JAGANX010000007.1, on the reverse strand, counting down.
ATTGCCTTGTCTGCACTTATCTTTATTTATCGCTCCTCTAAATCAAGCATAACCGTAAATGATATTGATGAGGAAAAGTACGGCTCTGAAACAGCAGACGTAACAAAGGTAATGTATATAAAGGGTCCTGTTTTCTTTGCAAATGTAAATAAATTAGAAAAAACAATAAAGGAAGAATTAACGGGAGTTGAGGAGCTTATAATTTCCTTAGACAGTGTAAACGCAATTGATACCTCAGGTACGACCGCACTTTGCGAGGAAATTGAGCATTTATGCAAGAATAACGTAAAGGTTATTCTGTGCGGCGGAAGTAAGGATGTTATGTCTATGCTTGATAAGTTGAATATTAAAGAGATTGTAGGAGAAGAAAATATTACTTCTACAATTGACTTGGCAATTGAAAAAACCATAGATAGGATAGAAGAATAATGAAATATACAACCGTATTGTTCGATTTGGACGGAACACTTGTAGATTCAGGGATAGGCGTTACAAGCTCCGTTGCCTATGCTTTGGAAAAATTCGGTATAGCTCCGCCACCAAGGGATGAGCTTTATAAATTTATTGGACCGCCCCTTACACAGTCATTTAGAGAGTTTTGCGGTTTTGATGATGAAAAAACTACTCTTGCAATAAAGTATTATAGAGAATATTACGGCGAAAAGGGTATTTTAGAATGTACCATGTACGGTGGCGTTTTAGAGGTGCTTGACAGCTTGAAGAAAAAGGGATATAAGTTAGCCTTAGCCACCTCGAAGCCTGAAATATATGCAGTTCAAGTAGTAAAGAATAAGGGCATTTTCCCTTACCTTGATTATATTGGTGCCGCCTCAACCGATGAAAAAACAAGGGCAACAAAGGAAGCGGTTATTGACTATACCTTAGGACTTTGTACTGAAAAGGACAGGAGCAAAATACTAATGGTAGGTGACCGCCATTTCGATATTAACGGTGCAAAAGAATTCGGTCTTGACTCGGTCGGTGTAACCTTTGGATACGGCAGCTATGAAGAGCTTTCAAGCGCAGGCGCAGCTTACATAGTTAACAGTATGGAAGAGCTTGACAATTTACTATAAAACAAAACGCTATCTCAGCCGAGATAGCGTTTTGTTTTATAGAGTAGGAGTGTTGAATGCATTTTCTGTAATAGTGAAATTAAGTGTAACTGTTTCCTTTTCACCCATTTCGTTTTCACGTTCAACTGTGAGAGTTCCTGTGTCGCCCAAGCGCGCTTGCAATAGATAGTCAATAACATGGAACTGTCTTGTTACGGTTAATTCATCATGACCGTCAAGCTTAATAGACTTGATTACGTCATTTGCCTTAATATCTTCACCAAACAGGTTAGTTGAGCTTGCCTCAACCACATAAATAGTTTCTACAATGCTTATTTTACCTGTTTGCGCATCATATACGGAAACAGAGTCGGAAACAGAAACGGTAATTCCCAAAAGGGCACGCTTTACATATGTATTTTCTTGTTCAAAGCAGTTGTCAATAATGTTATCTGCAATGTTAACAGCTAAGGTGGACGGAATAGCATATCCAATACCTTCAACACCGCTAACAATGATTTTTGCGTTGACAATGCCGATAAGCTCACCCTTATCATTATAAAGACCGCCGCCGCTGTTACCCTTGTTAACGGAAGCGTCAGTACGCATTACCCTAAATTTAACAGCAGTTTTTTCATCCGCACCTGTCATTTCAAGAGTTTCAGAATCAACACTGATTACACCCGAGGTTGCGGAAATACCTTCACCGCGGGCATTGCCCACAGCAATAGCAACATCACCGATGCTAACTGTGTTAGAGTCTGCTACGTCAACACAAGCAGCGCTTGACTTTTTAATTATATCATTATTCTTAACGAAAAGAACGGCAATATCGTAGGAAAGAGATCCACCTACATATTCAGCATCCATAATCCCCTCTTGATATTCATTACCGTAAAGTAAAACGTGAATTTCTTGGCTTATACCGCAGTCAGCATCAAAAACTACGTGGTAATTTGTTATAATGAAATATCCGTCAGCCTTTTTGTCATATTTATAAATAACTCCTGAGCCGGATGAAGCAAATTGACCGTGTAAAACGTCGTTATAGGATGCAACAACACTAACAGCGCTTCTTGCAGCCTTTGAGGTTGCGTAGCTTATATTTTGTCCGCTTCCGTTAATTATAACATCGCTACCGCTACCGTCACGGCCATCCTCACCGTCCTCGCCGTCTTGTCCGTCCTTACCGTCTTTACCGTCCTGCCCTACAACAACACCTAAGTTTTCCTTATCTCCGTTTGTGTAGGTGATAATTAACTCACCATCCTCGTTAATGTAGGTGTCACGCACACCCTTGTATGATGGCGCATAACAACCGCTTAGTACGAAAGACAATGAAACAATTAGTAAAATGAACAGTGTTAAAATTGTAATTCGATGTGTATTTTTCAAATCGTTGCCTCCTTGTTTTTTTGAATTTTATATTATCAAACTGAAAATATCCTGAAACATAAAATATTGTATCACGGAAATGGGAAATAATCAAGTAAAATCGTGTGAAAAAAAGATGAAAACTATTGACTTGACTTTTTTGTTGTGCTATCATAACTTATATAATATTATTTTCCGAGGTGTAGATTATGGAAATTAAAATCACAAAAACACAAACACCAAAGCAAATGCCAAAAGAGGCTGAGCTTGGTTTTGGTAAATTCTTTACAGACCATATGTTTATTATGGATTTTGACCGTAATGTCGGTTGGCACAATGCAAGGATAGTGCCCTTTGCAAATATATCCCTCCACCCTGCGTCCACAGTACTTCATTATGGAGCAGAGATTTTTGAAGGCTTAAAGGCTTACCGTACTGAAAGCGGTGAGGTACGTATGTTCAGACCGATGGAGAACATAAAGAGGATGAACCGTTCTGCAAACAGAATGTGCTTGCCTGAAATTGATGAAAATGACTTTTTGCAGGCACTTACTACATTTGTAGAGGTGGAAAAGGACTTTGTTCCTCACTCCTTTGGTACATCACTTTATTTGCGCCCTTACCTTTTCGGTAATGACGAAAGCTTGGGTGTACACACAGTACAAAAGGCTAACTTTATAATTATAGCATCCCCAAGCGGAAGCTATTACAAGGAGGGTATTAACCCTGTTAAGATTATGATTGAAAGCGAAGACGTACGTGCAGTAAAGGGTGGCACAGGTGAGGCTAAGTGCGGCGGTAACTATGCAGCCTCCAACAGGGCAGGAGAGAAGGCAAGCCAAAAGGGCTACTCTCAGGTTTTATGGCTTGACGGTGTACATAGAAAGTATATTGAAGAAGTTGGTGCTATGAACGTTATGTTCAAAATCGACGGTGAAATTGTAACACCTGCATTAAACGGCTCAATTCTTCCCGGTATTACAAGAAAGTCCTGTATTGAGGTTTTAAAGGATATGGGATATACTGTGTCTGAGCGTCTTTTGTCTGTTGATGAGCTTATTGAGGCACTTGAAAACGGCAAGCTTGAAGAAGCATGGGGTACAGGTACAGCAGCAGTTGTTTCTCCAATTGGTCGTTTCTGCTATAAAGACAAGGAATACGATGTAAATGGCGGTGAAATCGGTGAGGTTGCAAAGAAGCTTTACGATACACTAACAGGCATCCAATGGGGCAAGATAGAGGATAAATATAATTGGATTTATAAAATATAATTGAGGTTTGAATGAAAAAGGTTAAAATCGCAAGTACAGTATGCTTGGGTATTGCGTTGATTTTGCAAATTTTACCCTTTGGCGTTATAATGAAGTGGGCGACTATGTTTGAGAGAAAAGTTACCTATCATTCTTATTTTGACTTACTTGTGTTTGGCTATGGTGATATAGGTCCATTCTTTTGCGCAGTGTTGACAACTGTGGCTTTTGGGATGATGATATGCTCATTTTGTGTAAAATCCTTGAAAAATAATTGGATATATCATTTGTCCTATACGATAATCATCTTTGTTTCTGTAATTTTTTCATTAATACCAACTATTTTTCAAGCGTATTCAGTATTCGGGCTGTTTATAACACTTTGCCTGTCAGTTGCAACTGAGCTTAATTTTATGCTGTTTATAAATCGAAATAGATAAAAAATACTGTGAACGAATTCGTTCACAGTGTTTTTTTGTTATGGTAGCAAAATCATATCAGCATAAGGAACAGAGTAGATATACACCCTTGAAATAGTACGGTTAAACGGCTCTAACATTTGATTTAAGGCACGCTTGTAATAGGTTAGCTGGTCCTTGTGCTTACTAATTAAGTCATCTGCGTGTGTTTTTTCAGGCACGTTATCAGTTTTATAGTCAACTAAAATAAGCTCGCCGTCTTTTGTTTCGTAAATGCAGTCGGTAATACCCTGTACAAGTATCTTTTCCTTAGAAAGACCGCTATCCTTTTCCTGCGTAAATTCGTTAGCAGGGAAAAATGCGTTAAATCTAAACTCACGCACAATGCTTTTTGCATTTAAAAATTCTTCCATCATTTTTGAATTGCGGAATTTCTCTATAAAGTCCTCTTCTATAATACTTCCTACACCCTTTGAAATAAATGATTTCTCAATAAGCCTGTTGAGCTCATTTTCAAAGCCGTTTTCTTTTAGATTTTTGAAATCACAAAACTGTAAGAATACGTGTGTTGCAGTTCCTCTTTCTGCACCCGTTGTATTTTTTGATTTGCTTAGCTTTTCAGCATCATCCGTGCTTTTTGCTTCACTTAAAGCAAATTCAGGCAATGCCTTTTTAGTATATTTCTTTTGCTGCTCGGCATTGTCTTCATCATCCAACACGTCTGGATGCAGGGTAGAAATGCTTAGCTTTGACGGTATCTTTTCAAGCTGACGGTATTTATATTTAAAGCCTAATCGCTTTTTCAAGATGCTTTTGTAGTCCGTTGCTTCGCCATCATCACCGCCGTTATCGTCACTGACACCCTTATATTTGTATATGTCCTTTTCACTAAGCGCCATCATTTCATCCAAAAAGCTAAGAGGATAAGCGCATGCGCCCATAATTAAATCTATGTGGCTTTCTTGTGAGTAAAGTATATATTCGTCAGGTGTGCTGCGGTATGCTTTAAGCTTATTTTTTTCACTAAGTCCGTCAACGCTTGCAGTAAGGTAGAGTAAGCTTTTTGCCCTTGTCATGGCAACGTACAAAATACGCATAGCCTCCTCCTTGTCCTCATCCTTTTTGGCTAAGTCAACACAGCGTCTTATTAAATTGTTATATTTTACAACACCGCCGTCACGGCTAATATAACCGCAAATGCCCAGCTTTCTGCTGAATAGTATGTCAGGAGTCAAGCGTTCATTAAAGTACCGCTTTTCAAGGTCGCAAAGGAAGCAAACCTCATATTCAAGACCCTTTGACTTGTGCATAGTCAAAATTTTAACACTGTTGTTAGGGTCCTTTGTTACGGTTTCTGAAAGACCGCCCTTTTCTGAAATACTGTCAACGTGCCTTAAAAAGCTGTATAAGCCCTTAAAGCTGCCTTGCTCGTAATTCCTTGCTATGCTGTAAAGCTTTAAAATATCCTGTCTTTCTTCCTTGTTACAGGAGGAAACAAAGCCTGTTTCGTTTAAAATACAGGAAATAGCTTCGCATGCGTTCATTTTTCGAATTAAAGTACGGTAATTCTCTAATTTTTCTAAGAATTTCGAAGCTTTTTTACGCAAAGTCGTATTGGTACCGTTTTCCTTATAGTTTAACAGTGCAGAATAAAGACTTCGCGCATCGGGAGAAAACCTTTTAATTGCTATCAAGTCGTCTAAGGAAAACTTGAAAATATGGGAGTGAAGCGTACCTGCTAAATAAGTATCCTTTGACGGGTTGTCAATAGAATTAAGTATAGATATCATTAATAGCACATGCGGCTTTTCAAAGAAGTTTACTTCTTGCTCAAACTCGTGCTTAATGCCATACTTTTCAAGGGCAGCGATATATTTGTCAGCATGGCCCTTATACTTTCTTAGCAAAATTGCAATATGCTTTTCCTTAATTTTTTCACCGTTAGGCAGCTTACCGTGGTCAAGCAGTCTCCTGATTTCCTGCGCAACAAATTCCGCCTGTGGGTTGGTATCGTCAAGCTTTAAGTATGAGTCGCTTGGAATATTTGAGTTATCTATAATGCAGAGCTTTGCATTCTTAAAGGTAACGTTAATTTCGTTTCCGTCCTTGTCCACATACTTTTTAGAATGCTTTAACCTGTCACCGCTTGGCACATAGTTGAAGCCGTGGCTCTTTTCAAACATATAATCGGATACATGGTTAGAAAGACTGATGATACTTGGGTCGCATCTAAAATTGTCGGACATATAAATAGTTTGTCCACCCTTGTAATCGTCTTCTGCTTCGCCGTAAGGAACAAAGCTATCTCTGTACCCGGAGAAAAGCTCAGGCTCGGCAGAGCGGAAGCCGTAAATGCTTTGCTTAATATCGCCAACCATAAATCTGTTGTTATTGGAAATAGCTTGGAAAATTTTATCCTGCAAGGAGTTTACGTCCTGATACTCGTCAATGTAAATCTCATCGTACTGGGCGCGTACCGTCTCGGCAATTTTTGAAATCTTTCCGTCTTCGTAAAAAAGTGCCAAGGTGAACTTTTCAAGGTCATCAAAATCGCAAAGAGCATACTTGTGCTTCTTTTCTTGATATTTTTCCTCATAGGCTTTAAGCACCTTATATATTGCGTTGCAAATTTTTTGGTTTTGCACAAATGTAGATTTTATAGTTGCATTATCGGTGTAAAAGTAATCTGCCTTTAAAGTCTTTATGTTTTCGTACGCATCGCCACGCACATGGTCAAGGTAATTCAGGTCAAACGTAGTATCAACAGAGGTAGCGCCGGCAGGCTTTGCGTGAGAATAGCTATGCAAAATTGTTTTTATTCCTTCATATGTAGGCTTGGATAAAGCATCGCTAAGACTTGAATACACTCTTAAAAGCTCCGCTAAATTCTTTACATACTTTTTGTTGTTTATGTCTGAAATCGCCTCAGCATACAAGGCTTTAAGAAGAGGAGTGAAGTGTGTAACAATTCTTTTTACATGGTTAAGCAGCACCTGTCCGTGCAAGGTTTCAAAAAAGTCAGACCCTGTGTCGTAATTTCTTTTGAGAACCTCTATTCCTTCTGCACAGCTTGAAAGCTCTTTTGTATGCAAATCTAAAAGAGATTTTGTAAGGGACTCATCCTTTGTGTAAGAGGAATAGCAGTCAACAACCAAAAGAAAATCAGGGTCAACCGTATCAGCCTCATAGAATTGGTCAATTACCTCATTCATAGCCTCAGCTTTTAGAAGGTTTAGCTCCTGCGTTTCTCCAATTCTCATTCCGCTGTCAAGGTCGAATTTGTCAAAATACGGGCGAATACATTTTAAGCAAAAGCTGTGTATAGTGGAAATGTCAGCACTTGTCACCTTTATAAATTGGTCACACAAATGTGGGTCACTTGGGTTTTGGGTCAGCTTTTCCGATATTTTTTCGGAAATTCTTGTTTTCAGCTCATTTGCCGCATCCTTTGTATAAGTAACAACCAGCATGCGGGAAATATCCATAGGATTTTCTTTGCGTGTAATTCTTTCTACGATACGGTCGGTTAAGGTGGCTGTCTTACCGCTTCCTGCGCCTGCTGATAACAAAAGGTCAGACCCTGTGTGTCCGATTGCTAACGTCTGCTCATAGGTAGGATCAAATTTAGGCTTAGTGCTTTTTCTTTCTTTTTTAATCAAATCTAACACTCTTTTTCCTCCTTCTGCATACAGCGCCGTTATTACAGAAATCACAAGGCGATTCTCCTTCAAGTGGGGAAGCGCTTGCGTTACCGCTTAGCATTTCAGTACCGATTTCCAAAATTTTTGCTTTGACAAGCTCAAATACCTCGTCAAAATTCTTAAAATCTCCCATAGAATTCTTTTTTAAATCGAATTTCTTGTTTGCCGATTTTATAAGCGGATCTTCTATCTCCATACCTGTTCTTATTATTTTGCTCTTAGTTATATTTTCTTCAATTTGTGGGGCATCGGCAGAATTTATATCAACCTCGGTTTCTCCCTTTGTTTTGTTGATATTGTATGTCAAATACCTAATTCCAACAGGCACAAGCTCGCTGGTGCTCTTAGAAAGAAGCTTATTTTTAAAGGTGCATTTATCCATGTTACAAAGTGCCATAAGATAAATAAGCATCTGCATATCAAGACCGTTTTTAAGCTTCTTAATTTTGAATTCTGTTGAGCCTGTTTTGTAGTCAAGTATTCTTACATAAGTTTTTCCACCTTCACGGAAAATGTCAACTCTGTCAGCTCTACCAGTTAAGGTTATAGATTTTTGCTTGTCGATTTTTAATACAGTAGGCTTAGGGGTGAAATTTCCGTCACCGTTAATTTTTAACTCGTTGTATGCGTTTGTGAACTTGCCGCACTTTTGTTCTTCAAGCAGCTCTTCCACAAAAATACACATGGTAGCTTTCAGCCTTTCAAAGAAATGCTTCATTTTGTTTGAAAGGGCACGGGAGCCGCACACCTTAGCTGTATAGTCGTCCGTTAATTCTGTAACGGTCTTTGAAATTTTTTCCTTAGTATAGGTTTTGCGTTCCTTTGCATCAAGCTTTAAAAAATGCTCAAAAACTGAGTGGATAAGGTTACCTATTTTGTCGTGCGCAAAGGTTATCCTTTCACTGCTTTTAAGATCAAGCTCATAAGAGCAGTAGTAGTCTAAATGGCACTTATGGAATGTTTCCATAGAAGATTTAGAAAGGTAAAGCTTAGTGCCAAAAATATCCTTTACTGTTTGCTTGCTCACCTTGTCATTTTCATTTTTAAAGCCTGTGGCATTTAATTTCGGCTTACACAGTGTCTTGATAGCACCTTTAAGCTCACCCCTTGTAACTCCAAAAAAATCATTTGCAATTTCTTTTGTATATATTTTATCAATTGGCTTTAAATCAGATATGTCAAAGGGCTTTTCAATGCTCAAAAGATTAGCAATTCGCGAAAAACCGGAGGATTCCTTTTTTAAGCTTCCGTTAATGTCCTTTTTAAGGCAAGTAACGGTAGCAGACTCGGAAGCAACAGCGATACTGTTTTTAAAGAACAAAAGCTCATCATCACGCCTTTCCTGCGTCTTTGCGGATAGGAAAACCTTTTCACCGTTACTAAGCTCCTTTACTTCCTTTGTTAAATTAATTTCAACGGTTTCAAGCTCAACCTTATCACTGTCGGTAAAGAAGGAATCATCGTTTACAACAGCAGGGAAAACACCCTCATTTGCACCTAAAACAAACACGTGCTTAATGTTTTTTGCACGCACAAGGGAAGCATCAGCAATAATAACGCCGTCCTCCATTGGTGGAATAGTGCCGATTTTTACATCCATCATAGCAAAATTTAAAAGGGCAGAAAAGGTGCGTACATCTGTACTGATATCACCGCAAATACTGTTAATACATTCAAGCGCGTTGTTCAGCGCATCACAGATTTGTGATATCTCCTGTGCATCCTCGTTGCTTGATTTTTCGATTTCCTTAATTAGCTTTGGTCTTATATTGTGCTTTTCCAAAAATTCAAAAACCGCTAAAACGCAATCATGAACGCATTTTCCTTGGGAAAAAGGCTTATATAGAATGTCAAGCATATCAGTAATCTTTTTTCTTGCTTCAAGTATTCGTTTACGTTCATTTTCTTGCTCAGCGTTGGGCCGCTCCACATATCCGTCAGGGTTGGCACTCCAATAGTCATCATTATTAAACTTGTCGCCGTAAATATTCCATTTGTAAATGTAGCTTTCAAGTGAGTATAAGTCGTTATCGTCAATATCGGTATAACCGCATTTTGCATAAGTTATAATATCCTCAGCACGCATGCCGTTTATGGCATTTAAAGCAGAGAATATCATTTTAATAAGCGGCTGGGAGCTTAGCTTTGATGGTGTGGAAATGTAGTGTGGAATGTTGTATTTTTTTAGGCAAAAATCAATTATACCCTGATACGTGGATGAATTTCGTGCAATTATAGCAATCTCACCGTATTTAGTTTTTCCCTTGCTGCCTGTAATGATTTCCATTATACGGGTGCATACGTATTCACATTCAGCAAACTCATCCTCAGCCTTTGCCAAGGTTACCTCTCCCTTTGATACAATAGGCTCGGCAGAGAAGCTCCATAGGTTTTCGCAAACGTACTTTAATTCCTCTTTTTCCTTGTGCTTGTAATCAACATCAAAGGAAAGCTCTTCGGTTTTCTTTTTTAGCTTTTGGCAAATCTTTAAAATCTTATTCTTTGTGTCAACTATCTTTTTATATTGCAGGGTATTTTCATTTGCATCCTTAGGACAGTCTAATGCAATAGTTACGTTGTCCGCCTTTTCAATTATCCTCGCTACAACATCAAGCTGACTCTTTGTAAAGCCGTAAAAGGAATCAATATAAACATTACAGCCCTTTAAATAATTGTTTTCTTCCATACCCAGCTTTTCCGCAAGCATAGTGAGGACCTCGTAAGGGTCGTCATATTTATCCTTTACAAGCTCATCATAGAGCTTCCAAACGATTATTATAGCTTTTAGTTTGTTGCACAAAAGCTCAGTATTCTTTAAGCCCATAGCTTCTATCTCTGTATGAACATCTTTTGGGATAGAAACGGTAGGATTGAGTGATTTTAATTCTTCAATCATCAAAGAAAGCCTGCCGATGTAGCCTTTCTCATATCCTGTGGGAATGTTATAGTACGGCTTTAACTTTTCGCACAAAAGCTCAGCGTTTTTTACATTGTCTTTTTCAAGCTTTGTAAGTGCAGCTTCTAAAATAGGAGTAGTAATACTGTAAGATTTTAATTCTCCAATTGCCAAAGAAAACATTCCAATGTAGTTTTTCTCACGTCCAACCTGAATATCATAGTAGGGCTTTAATTCCTTGCGCAGCTCACAAATAACACGGTACATAATCAAATTTTGGGCACTCTTTGTTATGTAGTTATATTTCAGTCCGCCTGTTTTTCTGAAAACAGAGTCAGCAAGCCTTGTTAAATTCGTTGCTTCAACAAACAATTGTGCACTTGGCGGCAATGTGCTAACAAGCTGTCTTTCAGAAACTAAGGTCTGTTGCTCGGGTACTATTAAGATAGAACGGGCTTTTTGCTCACCGCTTTCGTCAAAAATTCCGCCTTTCTTTAATTTTTCGTAATCCTTTTTGATATCTTCAATAATCCTTGTGCTTTTGCCGTGACCGTAAGCACCTAAGTATAGCTTTACCATTCCTTTCCCCTTTCCTTACAATTTTTTAAATTCCTTTCAATAACACCACGTCCACGCCAAGAAAAGGGACGTGACATAAATTTTTCCTCATCCATTTGTGATAAAACATCTTCATTTAGCGTGGTTATTACATCATCTTTAAAGTATTCTATGTTGGAGTATCCCGCTTGTTTTGTATAAGGACACACGTTTTGGCAAATATCACATCCCCAAACTGTATCGTTGTCTATTAACATTTTAATCTCGTCCTCGGTAAGCTCACCCTTTTTCTGCGTTATAGCGGAAAGACATACAGCTTTTTTATCAAAATCATCCACGCCCCCAGCCCTTTTTATGCATCCGGACGGGCAGGCATTGGCACAAGCCCCGCAGTGTAGGCATTCCTTAACCCCATTGTCGGAGGCATAATTTAGCCCTAATTCTTGTATAGATAAATCAGTTATACATTCTGCCAAAAAAACAAAGGAAGAATATTTTTCACTGATAAGTAGCCCGTTATCACCGATAAAGCCTAAGCCCGATATACAGCAAGCATGCACCTCATCAATTGGAGAGTGATCGGAAAACAGCTTTAATCGACCCTGTGGATATTTTTCTTTTGCATATCTGTCTAACTTATCTGAAAGTGCGGTTACAAAACCGTGATAATCCTTTACGGAGGCATATACAGAAAGGTTAACAGGCTTTTTTTCTGTTCTGTACGGGATTAGCATTGTTATGACATTAGCATTTTTGTCAAAACCGTTTTTTGTAAGCAAGTATTCTTTTAATATTTTGCACTTTTCAAGTGGAACAACTGCGAAATGCTCTATTCCGTTTTGCTTTAAAAAATCCTTCATACATATCTCCTAAAACAACTACTTTAATTATAACTTATTAAGAAATTAAAGTCAACAAAAAATATACTTGCAATAAATAAATATTTATGTTAAAATAAATATATATAAGTCTTTTTTTCATTTTTTGGGAGGGTATAATGGCTCGAAAAGAATATACAGATCAAAGTATATCATCGTTGAAGGGTGCAGACCGTGTCCGTAAAAGACCTGCCGTTATTTTCGGCTCTGATGGTCTTGAAGGATGTAAGCACTCCTTTTTTGAAATTCTTTCAAACTCTATTGATGAAAGCCGTGAGGGCTACGGTAAGGAAATTATCATAACTGTATATAATGACAGAACAATTGAGGTTGATGACAAGGGCCGTGGTGTTCCTCTTGATTTTAACAAGAAAGAAAATAGGTATAACTGGGAGCTTGTTTACTGTGAGCTTTATGCGGGCGGTAAATACGATAACAATAAGGAAAAGGGTGCGTACAAATATTCTCTTGGCTTAAACGGCTTGGGTGCTTGCGCAACACAGTATTCATCAGAATTTATGGACGTGTATTCGTACAAGGGTGACACTATGTACGAAATACATTTCAAAAAGGGTAATCCCTCATCAAAGTTGAAGATTACAGCTATTGAGGACAAGCGCCAAAGACGTACAGGAACGTTAACACGTTGGCGTCCGGACCTCGATGTGTTTACAGATACAAACATTCCTAAGGAATACTATCTTGACGTGCTTCATAAGCAGGCTGTTGTAAATGCAGGGCTCAAACTTGTATTGAATTTTCAAAATCCTGACGGAAAATTTGAAAATAGTGAATTCCTCTATAAAAACGGTATCCTTGATTATATCAATGAAAAAACGGGTGACGGGGCTTTAACTGCCCCTGTATTTTGGGATATGAGTGCAAAGGGACGTGATAGAGAAGACAAGGAGGAGTATGAATTAAATGATCAGATATCCTTTTGTGTTTCCAATAAGCCGGAGCATTTATTGCTTGAATACTACCACAATTCCAGCTTCTTGGAGCATGGGGGCTCTCCTGATAAAGCGGTTAAGCGCGCATTTGTTCGTGAGCTTGATAAGTATATCAAAGAGAACAACCTATATACTAAGCAGGACAAGGGTGGTATTAGCTTTGTTGACGTGCAGGATTGCTTGGTTCTCGTTATAAACAGCTTTTCGACTCAAACCTCATATGAAAACCAAACGAAGAAGGCTATTACAAATAAATTTATTGAAGATGCTCTTTGTGAATTCATAAGGGGCAAGCTTGAAATTTACTTTACTGAGAACAGGGCACAAGCGCAGAATTTTGCCAACCAGGTTCTCATTAATAAGCGTTCAAGGGAAAGAGCAGAGGAGTCAAGGATTGACTTTAAGAAAAAGCTTGCAACTTCAAACGATTTAAGCAACAGTGTTGAAAAATTTGTTGCCTGCCGTTCCAAAAACCCGGATATCCGTGAGCTTTACATAGTTGAGGGTGATTCAGCCTTGACATCCTGTAAGCTCGGCAGAGATGCGGAGTTTCAGGCAATTATTCCTGTAAGAGGTAAAACTCTTAACTGCTTAAAAAGCTCTTATGACAAGATTTTTAAGAGTGACATTATAGTGGATCTTTTGAAGGTTATCGGTTGCGGTGTTGAGGTTAAAACCAAAACAAAGGACGGTATGTCCATGTTTGATTTAAATAATCTTAAATGGCGCAGAATTATTATTTGTACCGATGCTGACGAGGACGGCTTCCAAATCAGAACACTTATTCTTACAATGTTCTATCGCTTGCTTCCAACTCTTATTAAAGAGGGTAAGGTGTATATTGCGGAATCTCCTCTTTATGAAATAACAGGACCCAAGGAAAAGATTTACTTTGCATATAATGAGCCTGAAAAGGCAGAAATTCTTGCAAAGCTCGAAGGACAGAAATATACGATTCAGCGTTCAAAGGGACTTGGTGAAAACGAGCCGGATATGATGTGGGAAACTACTATGAACCCTGAAACCCGTAGGCTTGTTCAAGTAAACCCGGCGGATGAGCTTGAAACGCAAAGAATATTTGAAACACTTTTGGGTGACGATATAGCTGCAAGAAAAGAATTTATTGCTATAAACGGTCCTAAGTATATGGATAGAGCCGATATATGACAGATGATATTTATATGGGCTTAGCCCTTGACGAGGCAAAAAAAGCAGCAGCGCAGGACGAGGTGCCTGTTGGTGCCATAATAGTCCGCGGGGATGAGGTTATTGCAAGTGCCTATAATACTCGGGAATATGGGAAAAATGCCCTATACCATGCAGAAATAAAGGCAATAGACCAAGCGTGCAAAAAATTAGGCGGCTGGCGTTTGGTTGGCTGTACTATGTACGTTACCTTGGAGCCGTGTCCTATGTGTGCAGGTGCTATTATTAATGCAAGGGTGGAAAGAGTTGTTTACGGTGCGCCTGACCATAAAGCGGGTGCGTTTGGAACAATGCTAAATTTAGTTGATTATCCCCTTTATAAGCCCCAAATTACAAGCGGTGTCCTTGCAGAAGAATGTGCAAGTATTTTAACTAATTTCTTTAAAAGTAAAAGATAACAAAAAGGCTTCCATTCGGAAGCCTTTTGTCATTTCATATTATCAATCATATTTTCGATTAAAGATAGTTGGTTGTCATTCAATGATTTCATTTTATCGGTCAAATTTTTTAATTTTGACGGATTGTGTGTTTCGGTATCGAAAAACTCCATAGGAGTTATACCAAAATAGTCGCAAATATAGAAGAATACTTGCATAGATGGAAAGCTACGTTTGTTTTCGATACTATTTATATAATTTGCACTTTGCCCGATTGATAAACTCATATCTCTTGCGGAAATGTTTTTAGTCATTCTTAGTTCAGTTAATCTTTTATAAAATAATTCTTCATCAAACAATACTATCACCACCTATGTACAATTGTACCATACACTATATTGAAATATGCACAATGTGTTTGTTAATATGTGTTGACATAAACAATATAATTGTGTATAATTGTAAATGTACACAAAATAAATACATAGAGGTGCGTATGCAAATATTTGATTCAATAAATGTATTAGGGTATTTAGGTGAAAAAATAGCCGTAAATATTTTGAAATATTTGGAAACAAACAGGGAGCTTTTAAACGATCCGCTTTTCGATTGTGCTTATCGCATAGCAAGAGCATCGTTTGTTAAAAAGTATTTCGGTAATGTAAGCTTGGATATTGTTGCAAACCCTTTTAGGTTTAAATTAGACAGTATAAAATTGGATAGTAGCGAAATGGAAAACAGCAAAAAAGATACATACTATCTTGTTGATTTAATTAAAAGGTATGATGTTTTTAATAAGTATAACGATTTGCTTGACGGATATATTGAAATTTAATGGAAAAGCCGCTTTCAAAAAGGAAGCGGCTTTATTTATTAAAAAGGAATAAGCTCAACTAAGAAAACGACTAAACAGGCAACACCGGCAACAACGGGCAGCTTAAAGCCCTTTAACGAAAGCAAAACCGCAACAACAAGGGCAGCAATTGATGACCAAATAACATTAGTTGCACTTAGTATAGCGGGGAAGGTCATAACTGACAAGGTTACATAAGGTACATAATGTAAAAAAGACTTAATAATTGGATTTTTAATTTCTCGCCTAATCAAAACCAAAGGTAGCACTCTTATAAGATATGTAATGATTGCCATTAATAAAATAACCAAAACTATATTAACCATTGTTCTTTTCCTCCTTGTCCTTTACAGGGAAAAGAATTGCGGCAATTAAAGAAATAACAATTGTCAAGGCAATAATTCTAAAACCCTCTGTAAACCATTCAAGAGAGAATTTTGAACAAATGAAGGTCAACACAGCACTTGCAAGCATAGAAACTGCCACAAGCCCCGCAATGATTTTGCTCTTTTTTGCAGGCGGTAGTATTATAGCGATAAACATAGCATAAAGGGCAACGCTTAATGCGCTTACCGCACGCCAAGGAAGTAAATTGCCCATAATAGAGCCTAAAAGCGTACCTAACGTCCACCCCGGCACAGCTACTGCGATAGCACCGTAGGTGTAATAAGGAGAGTATTCACCGTCTAATGAAACTGAAATTCCAAAAATCTCATCGGTAACTCCGTATCCGATTAAAAAACGGTGTAAAAGTCCTGTTTTATTTGTGAGTCGCTGTGATAAAGCACAGGACATTAAAAGATACCGTATATTTATTACAAGCTGTGTGAAGGCAATTTCCATATATGTAGTGCCAACACCTAAAAGCGCAATTGCTGCCGCCTCACCGGCGGAGGTGACATTTAAAAAGGACATAAGACCTGCCTGCCAGGGATAAAGTCCTGCCTCGGTTGCTTTTATACCAAGGGCAAAGGAAACTGCGAAATAGCCAAGGGCAATGGGAAATCCGTCACGTATTCCTTTTACAAAATTTGTTCTGCGAGAAGACATAAAAACTCCATTTCATATTATATCAAGGTGTATTTTACTCTTTTTGCATCAATAAGTCAATACCAATCAGAAAAAAGGGGCTGACACATTAACAATTCTGATTTTACAAGCAAATAGGAAACAAAATACGAAAAAACAGGAATTTTTTGAAATTCCTGTTTTTTATAGTTAATGTGTCATCCAATTCATTTTTCAGTTTTTAGCTTGTTAACAAACGCCTCTATTCTTTCAAGCGCTTGCTTTAAGTGCTTTAAGGAGTAAGCGTAGGAAATTCTTGCAAAGCCTTCACCGCTTTCGCCAAAGGCAGTACCGGGAACGATAGCGCACTTATGCTCGTATAAGAGCCTTTCGGCAAATTCCTCACTTGAAAGACCGAATTTGCCAATATTGGGATATAAGTAGAAAGCTCCCTCAGGCTCAAAGCATTCGATACCGATTTTACGCAAGCCTTCAAGCAAGAAAACACGCCTTCTGTTATATTCCGCACGCATATATTCTACATCCTCATCACCGTTACGCAGTGCTTCGACTGCCGCAAACTGAGAAGCGGTAGAAGCACACATAATAGCATATTGGTGTATTTTAAGCATTTCCTTCGTAAGTGGGGCAGGGGCGCATATATATCCTAAGCGCCAGCCTGTCATGGCATAAGCCTTGGCAAAGCCGCTTGCAATAATAGTTCTTTCCCACATTCCGTCAATTTCAGCAATGGAAACGTGGTTCATGCCATAGGTAAGCTCGGCATAAATTTCATCGGACAAAACGCATATATTTGTACCACGCAAAACCTTAGCGATTTCTTCAAGCTCATCACGGGTTAAAATGGCTCCCGTTGGGTTATTCGGGAAGGGAAGAATAAGCATTTTTGTTTTGTCGGTTATGGCGTTTTTGATTTCCTCGGCTGTAACCTTAAAATTGTTTTCAAGCTTTGTGTTTATGTGTACAACGGTTGCACCTTGCATTTGTGCAATAGGCTCATAGCGAACAAAAGCAGGCTGTGGTAAAATAACCTCGTCCCCCGGTGCTAAAATAGCACGCATCGCTACGTCAATAGCCTCACTGCCGCCAACCGTAACAAAAATTTCACTTTGAGGCTGGTAGTCAACATTGAAGCGTCGCTTCATATATTTGGAAATTTCAAGCCTTAGCTCAGGCGTGCCGGCATTTGATGTATAGTAGGTTTTACCTTTTTCTATGCTTTCAATTGCCGCTTCGCGAATGTGCCAAGGAGTTATAAAATCAGGCTGACCAACGGTTAGCGCCACAACATCATCCATACCGCTTAGCATATCGAAAAACTTTCGTATGCCGGAGGGCTTCATTTGGCTAACAGTTTTGTTCAACAGTTTTTGGTAATCAAGCATTTATTCGTTTCCTCTTTCATCTATCTCGGCTACGCCGTAAATAACACCCTTATCCTTGTATTTTCTTAATACGAAGTGCGTAGCAGTGGCGGTAACAGAGTCGATAGGAGCAAGCTTTTGTGTAACGAATAACGCTACCTCGCGCATAGTTTTGCCTTCCAAAAGCAAAGTAAAGTCAAAGCCGCCTGATGACATAAGATAAAGAGATTTAACCTCAGGATAATTGTATATTTTCTCAGCAATTCTATCAAAACCTCTATCTCTTTGCGGAGTTACCTTTACCTCGATAATGGCATTAACAGTTTCGGAGTCAGTCTTATCCCAGTCGATAATCGTTTTTCTACCGAGAATAACACCCTCTTTTTCATATTTGTCAATAATTGTTTTAATTTCTCCAACCTCTTTTGAAAGCATAACCGCGAGCTGTTCAGGGGTTAGTGTAGCATCATCTTCTAAAAGCTTTAAAAGCTTATTCATAATTTCACCTCAAAATTTATAATATACTATATATTATCACAAAGTTAACGAAAAGTCAATTGTTATTTCAAAAGAGTAAAACATTAAATATAATCAAATGAACAATTGAACATATAATAATTATAATGTGAAAATATACAAAAAAACGACTCTAAACAAGCGCATATATGTTAAAATTTAAAAAATTAAAAATAATGTAATTTTTTTCTTTACATTTTGAGAGTTTTTTGCTATACTATACTATGTTAAAAAACGGAAAAAGCTTTTTAATGAATTTTTCGGCTTGCAAAAGCAGGCACAAAAGGAGTGTATAAATTTATGAGTCGTATGGTCGGCACCGTATCAAGAGGTCTTCGTGCTCCTATTATCCGTAAGGGTGATAATCTCGTAGATATTGTTACAAACTCAGTTCTTGAAGCATCTATGGAAGACGGTTTTGTTATTCAAGACCGTGATGTTGTTGCTATGACAGAGGCAATCGTTGCAAGAGCGCAGGGCAACTACGCAACAGTTGATGATATTGCAAAAGATGTTCGCGCAAAATTCGGCGGTGAAACAGTTGGTGTTATTTTCCCAATCCTTTCCCGTAACCGCTTTGCTATTTGCTTGCGCGGAATTGCAAAGGGAGCAAAAAAAATAGTTCTTATGCTTTCCTATCCTTCCGATGAGGTTGGTAACCACTTAATCAGTCTTGACATGCTTGATGAGAAGGGCATTGATCCATACAAGGATGTTTTAGATCTTAAAACATACAGAGAATTGTTTGGCTATGAAAAGCACCCATTTACAGGTGTTGACTATGTTGAATATTATGAAGGTTTAATTAAAGAATGCGGTGCAGAGGTTGAAATCATTTTTGCAAACGATCCACGTGCAATTCTTAATTACACAAAGAATGTTTTAAACTGTGACATTCACTCTCGCTTCCGTACTAAGAGACTTCTTAAAAAGGCAGGGGTTGAAATCAACTACGGTCTTGACGAAATTCTTAACCATTCTATAAACGGTAGTGGATTTAATGCTGAATACGGTCTTTTGGGCTCTAATAAAGCGACAGAGGATTCTGTTAAGCTTTTCCCACGTGACTGCCAACCTTTTGTAGAAGCTATTCAAAAGAAGCTTTATGAAAAGACAGGCAAAAAGATTGAGGTTATGGTTTACGGTGACGGTGCATTTAAGGACCCTGTTGGTAAAATTTGGGAGCTTGCTGACCCAATTGTTTCTCCCGGTTACACAAGCGGTCTTGAAGGAACACCCAATGAGCTTAAATTAAAGTATCTTGCAGATAATGATTTTGCTGATTTGTCAGGAGATGCCTTGAAGGAAGCAATCAAGGGTAAAATTCAAGAAAAGGACGGCAACTTGGTTGGTCAAATGGTATCTGAGGGTACAACACCAAGACGCTTGACTGACTTAATCGGTTCTCTTTGTGACCTAACCTCAGGCTCAGGAGACAAGGGTACACCTATCGTTTATATTCAAGGTTATTTTGATAACTATACAACAGAATAAAAAAGAGGAGCGCTTGCTCCTCTTTTTAAATGCAAAATATAAAATGCACAATGAAAAATTAAGGTGTCATTTTTACTCGGCAGGACATAAAAAATAAGGGAGCATTTCATATGCTCCCTATAATTTTATTCTTCCATTTGCTTATACATTTCTTTTCTTCGCTTCTTTTCCTCAGCGTCTATAAGGTCAATGTGAAATCCATCAACCTCGCCGCGCTGAATAGCTCCCATAATTCGGTGATAAAGCCCCCTATGCTCTTTATCGAATAAAGCTAAGTATTCCTTCATTTTTGCTCTTTCGGTGTTCCCGTCTGCGGGACATTTCACCTCTGTTACAGGTAAAGAAGCACCTTGGGAAAACGCCTTAATATACTTTTCTTGGGCATAGATAAGTGGTCTTATCATTGTTATGTCCTTGCGAGAAAGATATGTAACAGGGCGAAAGGCACCAATGCGTCCTTCAAAGAAAAGGTTTAGCATAAATGTTTCAATCACATCATCGAAGTGGTGACCTAATGCAAGCTTGTTGCAGCCTAATTCCTTTATGGCGTCATGCAAAGCCCCACGCCTCATTCTTGCACAAAGAGCACAGGGGCTTTTTTCTTTTCTTACATTAAATATTATTTCATAAATTTGAGTGTCGATAATATGATAAGGTATGTTGAGCTCGTTGCATAGATCCTTAATCTTGGTGTAATCACTGCCGGGCATACCCATATCTATTGTAACCGCTATCAGCTCATATTTAATTGGTAAAACTCTTTTTAGCTTTGCAAGAGCACACAAAAGAGTAAGGGAGTCCTTTCCGCCTGATACACCAACGGCAATTTTATCTCCGCTTTGTATCATGTTATATTCCTCCACGGCCTTTCGTGTGTAGCTTAAAATATGCTCAATGTTACTAAATTCCTTCATTAATATATTAACCTTTCTTGAAAAAGTGCATAGCATACTAATAAAGAGAATATAGGAGAGAATGCTATGGCAATTAAAATTTACATAGACCAAGGTCACAATCCCGATCCGCCAAACACAGGGGCAGAGGGGAACGGATACAGAGAGCAAGACATAACTTATGAGGTAGGGCAACGCCTTGCCACTCTTTTGCGTAATAACGGCAGCTTTGAGGTGCGATTATCAAGACCAACGGAAAGCACGCAGCTTGGCACCTCAAATGCATCAAGCTTGCGGGTAAGAGTAGATGAGGCAAACAACTGGGGGGCAGATTACTTTATAAGTATTCATACAAATGCGTCCGTTTCGCCAAGCGCAAACGGAACGGAGGTTTTAGTCTATTCCTCTCCTTCACGTTCGGCTACCTTGGCAGAGGATGTGCTTAGTGAGGTAACGCAAATAACAGGCTTTGCCAACCGTGGGGTAAAGCTGCGCCCGGGGCTTTATGTGCTTCGCCGCACACGCATGCCGGCAATTTTAGTTGAGCTTGGCTTTATTTCAAATCCATATGAAGCCAACTTTATGGCAAATAATCCGTCACTTTTTGCCCAAGGTATATACCAAGGCCTTTTAGACTATTTAAGTTTATCATAAATTCAATCTAACTTCAATATAATTTTGAAAAAACGAGGCACAAAGTGTAAAAATCGTACACTCTGTGCCACTTTTTTGTTTAACCTTCGAATTGTCTGCCCAAAAAGGATGCTGCTGTTTGTATCAATTTTGCCTCAGTGCTATTTTGGTCTGCCATCATATTGGAATCAGTAGAAATACAAGCAATGCTACCTACAATATCACCCTCAGAAACGATAGGCATAGCATATTTAACATAAGCCTCTGCTCCCTCGCAAATTTGCACACAGGGGGCACCGTTTTTGTGAGTGTACATATTTCTTGTTTCTATTATTGACTCATAATCCTCTGAAATTTTTTTATCTGTAAACTCTTTTCTCGGAATTCCTGCGCAAGCAATAATAGTATCTCGATCAGTAACAGCCACACTCATTTGGCAAACCTTATTGAGGGTATCAACGTATTGATAGGCAAATGAGGACATTTCTCCAACCGGTGAGTATTTTTTGAAAATAACCTCACCCTCTCTGTCAGTGTAGATTTCAAGAGGGCTTCCCTCCCTAATTCTCATAGTTCTCCTAATTTCTTTTGGTATAACAACACGACCAAGGTCGTCGATTCTACGAACAATTCCCGTAGCCTTCATAAAAATCTCCTTTAAATTTATCGTTGCTTTCATATTATTTGTTAAAATTAACAGAATATGCAAGGTAATTTGAAATTTGCAAAAAATAACATAAAAGTGAAATTCTATTGAAAAAATGAAACAATTGTGCTATCATAATAAATAGTGGTTGATTAAATCATTTAAATTTATTTAACGTTAAACAAGGAGAGAAAGTTATGGGAATTAGTCAAATTGTCAATATATCATCAATCGGCTTACTTTGTCTTATCGCGTTAATCGGTTTTTTTCGCGGCAGAAAAAGAGGGTTTTTAAGATCTCTTATAGATGTGGTGTTTTTTCTTATCAATGTAGTTATATCAGTGCCGCTTGCAAGATGGATTACGGATATAGTTATTGCTCCAAACGTTCTTTATAAGGTGCTTGACGCTATTAACGGCGGCTCAACGGAAGGATTTTTGGCACAGCTTCTTACCCATTTCGAAGAAGGCGAGTTTTTGGCAAGTGCTGATTTAAACTTGGTATTTGCGCTTTTTGAGGTAATTTTAACACCTATTATTTATATTTTGACCTTGTTCTTAGCAGGAATTTTGTTATGGATAATTAAGCTTATCGTTATTAAATGCTTCATTCCTAAGTTAGAGGAAGTAAAGCTTGGGTCAAGATTTGTGGGCGGTCTTTTACGTGCTGCAAAGGCAGTTTTGGTTTTTATTGTGTATTTAGTTCCAATTATCGGCTTTGCAACTTACGGTGTTAACACAATACATTCAGCGAGTGATTCCTTGGAAATTGAAGAAATAAAGGACATTGAAGCTCAAATAGCCGAATATGAGCCGATAGTAACGGAAGGAACAATTGGGGCAATTAGCAAATTTGGCGGTCAATGGCTATTTGAAATGCTTTCTACAAAGAATGTTGGCGACGTGCAGGTTTCCTTAGTTGACGAAACAGAAAACGTTTTAGCTATATACAACTCTATTGTACCTCTTACGGAAATAGAATCCTCGGAGCTTACCTCAAAAGAGGCTGACTTAATTGATCAAGCTATAAATGAAATCGATAAGTCTGAGTATTTAACCGCTACGGTTGCAAGCGTATTGTCACAATTTTCAAAAGAGCTTTATAATAAAAAACAAGTTATTGGTTATGACATTCCGGACCTTGGAACGAGCTTTAACCCTGTACTCGACGAGCTTTTGGTGGTATGGTCGGAAACTGACAGAGCCGGCTTGGTAAATGATTTGCGCACATATTCCGCAGTATTCAGGAGTACCGTTGAACAGGGCTTGTTTAAAGAAATTAACTCGGAAGACGGTGACATTTTTGTAGTACTTGAAAAAAGCGAATTTTATTCAGGTATTTTCCAAAGCCTTAACAAAAATTCGAGAACAAAAAGGGTAGTGCCGGTGCTTGCAAACGCGCTTCAAAGCTACTTATATGCGGTATATGAAGAAATAAACGGATATCCTTATGGCTCTGGTGAAGCAAAGCCCGTTGATGAGAGTAAAATTGATGAAAACAGCTTGAATTTGGAGAGTATTAGGGTAGCAGCTGCAATAAAAGAGCTTAGAAAGTTCTCCAAAACAACAGAAGATATTGAATATGTAGAGGATATAGTTAAAAAGGGTGACTTCGTAGCACTCGGTACAGGCTTAAATAACTTGCGTGACAGTATTTTCTTTGGCAATTCCTATGAGTTTTTACTTAACTCAATATTGCACTCTGAGGCTTGCTCAAAGCTTGGTATTTTCGATGAGAATTTTGTAAAAAATGCAATCGGTGACCCTGATGACCCAACAGATGATGCTGATATGGTACAGCTTCTTTTATCAAGGCAAAAGCTTGCAACACTTACAATGGCTATGTGGGACGGCGATAAAAAAGCGCAGGAAGAGTCATTAAAGGTACTTATTTCAAATCTTTCCTATGACCCTAATGATCCAAGCTCAAAGGAAAATGCCGAAAACGAAATGGAAGCCTTAAAGGAGCTTGCTGCTCTTGAAAACCTTGATAAGTACGGTGTAAGAGGCGATAAGGGTAATACTGTTTCTAATATTACAACCGATCTTGTTGATACAATACATGACCACAAATACACAGACAAGAACGGTGATGGTATAGTTGACCAAGCCGATATCGATATGGAAGCGGAAGCAACAGCCCATATTATAACTGTTTTGTCAGGTGTGCATAATAATGTCGAGGGCACGGATAATGTATTTGGTGCAGGTGAAGGTGCTTCTAAAACAGGTGAAAGCGCTGATAAATTTGTAGCTGATGTTATGTCCTCATCTATTGCAAAGGAAATGATGGATGGTGCATTAGAGGGTGATAATAAAGACCCATACGGCATTCACGGCACCTTAACAGAAAATGATAAGGCTAATGTTGAAAGTGCATTGACCAATTACAGCAATAATCCCGATGCAGATCAAGATGCTCTTGAAGACCTTGCTGCAATACTGGGCGTAAATTTCTCTAAATAATCCTAAACGGAAGTCTTAATGACTTCCGTTTTTGAATATTTTTTGAATATATGCAAAAATATTCGGTCTGTATTCACGGATTATTCAATCTATTAATTGCGTTTTTAACAAACAATGCTTAGATAAATAAGGTGAATTTGTCAAAATTGGGGAAAGGAAAGAATATTCAAAGAAATATCGTCAAATTTATTGACATTTTTTATTCAATAGTATATAATGAAAAATATTTTAGTTAATTAAAGCGTTTGCGAGGTGTATAAAATGCTTGAAATATCAGAAAAAACTAATTTGTTAGAGCAAAAATCCTATAAATATCAGTTACAGGATGTAAAAGAACCTAATCTTTATAGAGACATATATCCTTATGATGAGGTGCCTAAAATTCCATTTAACCACCGTCGTGTGCCGATTGGTATGCCGGAGGAAATTTGGATAACGGACACAACCCTGCGTGACGGACAACAATCAATGGAGCCTTATTCTGTTGAGGATATTGTTGAGATATATAAGTACCTTTCCCGCTTGGGCGGTCCTAAGGGTATTATCCGTCAAACTGAATTTTTTATTTATAGCGATAAGGATAGGCGCGCAGTTGAAAAATGTCAGGAGCTTGGGCTTCAATTTCCTGAAATTACAACTTGGATAAGAGCTAATAAGCAAGACTTTAAGCTTGTTAAGGATTTGGGAATTAAAGAAACGGGTATTCTTGTTTCTTCCTCTGATTATCATATTTTCAAAAAATTGAAAATGACAAGAAAGGAAGCGTTAAACCTTTACCTTTCATCTGTATATGATGCTTTTGAGGCGGGCATTCGTCCCCGTTGCCATTTGGCGGACATAACAAGGGCAGATTTTTACGGCTTCGTTGTTCCTTTTGTAAACGAGCTTCAAAAAATGTCTCAGGAAGCAAAAATTCCTGTTAAAATTCGTGCTTGCGACACTATGGGATACGGTGTTCCTTATACAGAGGTAGCACTTCCAAGAAGTGTTCCCGGTATTATCTACGGCTTACAGCATTATTCCGACATTCCAAGTGAAATGCTTGAATGGCACGGACATAACGATTTTTATAAGGCGGTTGCCAACGCAACAACAGCATGGCTTTACGGTGCTTCCGCCGTTAACTGCTCTCTGCTTGGCATTGGAGAACGTACAGGTAATATTCCTCTTGAAGCTATGGTGTTTGAATATGCCTCCTTGCGTGGCACGCTTGACGGAATGGATCCAACCGTAATAACAGAAATTGCACACTTTTTTAGAGATAAAATGGGTTATAATATTCCACCTATGACACCGTTTGTAGGTAATAATTTTAACCTAACCCGTGCAGGCATTCACGCTGACGGTCTTATGAAGGATGAAGAAATATATAACATATTCAACACAAAGAAAATACTTAACCGTTCTGCCGGTGTTATCGTTTCTAAAACATCGGGGCTTGCGGGAATTGCATATTGGATAAACAGCCACTATGAATTAGAGGGCGATAAAATGGTAACAAAGCAAGACCCTCACGTAATAGCTTTGAAATCTTGGGTAGATGACCAATATGAAGGCGGCAGACAAAGCTCGATTACAGAAAATGAGCTTGAAGAAAAATTAAAAGAAATTAGCGCTATGTTGAAAGGAAACTAAAAATGGGACTTACACTTGCACAAAAGATAATTAAGAATCACTTGGTGTCCGGTGAGATGAAGGTGGGGGAAGAAATTGCCCTTCGTATCGACCAAACATTGACACAGGATGCAACAGGAACAATGGCATATCTTGAATTCGAGGCAATCGGTATTCCAAGAGTGAGAACAAAATTGTCTGTTGCATACATAGACCACAATACACTTCAATCCGGCTTTGAAAATGCAGATGACCACAGATATATTCAGTCAGTTGCAAAAAAATTCGGATTGAGATTTTCCCGTCCGGGTAACGGTATTTGTCATCAGGTTCATTTGGAAAGATTTGGTGTACCCGGAATGACCTTGATAGGCTCCGACAGCCATACTCCAACAGCTGGCGGTATCGGTATGCTTGCATTTGGCGCAGGCGGACTTGATGTTGCTGTTGCTATGGGTGGCGGTGAGTACTACATCACAATGCCAAAGATGTTTAAGGTTAATTTGACAGGCAAGCTTCAACCGTGGGTAAGCGCAAAGGATGTTAGTTTAGAAATTCTTCGTATCTTGTCTGTTAAAGGTGGCGTTGGTGCTATTATTGAATGGGGTGGAGAGGGACTTAAAACTCTTTCCGTTCCCGAAAGAGCAACAATTACCAATATGGGTACAGAGCTTGGTGCTACAACATCCATTTTCCCCTCTGACGAAACAACAAGAGAATTCTTAAAGGCACAGGGCAGGGAGCAGGATTACATTCCTCTCGCAAGTGACCCTGACGCTGAGTATGACAGAATAATTGATATTAATTTGAGTGAATTAAAGCCGCTTTTGGCTTGCCCTCACAGCCCCGATAATATTAAGAGCGCCGAGGAGCTTTCAGGCATTAAGGTTGACCAGGTATGTATCGGCTCCTGCACAAATTCATCCCTTCGTGATATGTTGAGAGTTGCAAGTATGTTAAAGGGTAAGAAGATTGACGATAGCGTTAGCTTGTCAGTTTCTCCCGGCTCTAAGCAGGTTCTTTCTATGCTTGCCGACTGCGGTGCGCTTTCTGATATTTTGGCGTCAGGTGCCCGTGTTCTTGAATGTGCATGCGGTCCTTGTATCGGTATGGGCTTTTCTCCTAATTCCGCAGGCGTGTCACTTCGTACCTTCAATAGAAATTTTGAGGGTAGAAGCGGTACAAAGGATGCACAGGTTTATCTTGTTTCTCCTGAGGTTGCGGTTGCCTCTGCATTGACAGGCTATATTACAGACCCGCGTACACTCGGTGAGTACAAAGAGGTTTTAATGCCCGATGCTTTCAAAATTGATGACAGCGCAGTTGTGATGCCTGCTACCGAAGAGGAAGCAAAATCTTTGGAAATCCTTCGCGGACCCAATATTAAGCCGTTCCCAACAACATATCCTCTTGAAAATAAGATAGAAGCAAAGCTTACCTTGAAGGTTGGGGATAACATTACTACCGACCATATTATGCCGGCAGGCGCAAAGATTTTGCCATACCGTTCTAACATACCTTTCCTTTCAAAATTCTGCTTTGCAGTGTGTGATGAAACATTTGCGCAAAGAGCACTTGAAAATAAATCGACTATTATAGTCGGCGGCTCTAACTACGGTCAAGGCTCTTCAAGAGAGCATGCTGCCCTCGTTCCTCTTTATTTAGGAGTTAAGGCAGTAGTTGCAAAGAGCTTTGCAAGAATACATGCGGCGAACTTGATCAATGCAGGCATTTTGCCATTGACCTTTAAAAACCCTGATGATTACGAAAAATGCACACAGGGTGACGCATTATCTCTTGAAAATATATTTGACGGTATGGAAAAGGGTGAGATTACACTTGATGTGAACGGAGAAAAAATTCCGCTTGCGTGCAGTTATACAAAGCGTCAAATAGACATCCTTAAAGCAGGAGGCTTATTGGCATATACAAAAGGTGAATAAAACAGTTGTAATTTCCCAATAAATGTTATATAATGTAATCAAGGGAACGGAACAGAAAGCGTTCCGTTCCCTTTAACTTTAAAAAGTAAGGAGTTCTTTTAAATGAAACAGCTATCACAGGAAATACTTAACACATATGAATTATGGAAAAGTGATACGAGATTTGATGAAGAAACGAGAAATGAATTGAGTGCTAACCTTTCAAACGAGGAAATTGAGGACCGCTTTTGGCGTGATCTTGAATTTGGCACAGGCGGACTTCGCGGTGTTATGGGCGCAGGCACCAACAGAATGAATAAATACATAATCAGGAAAGCAACCAAGGGCTTTGCAAATTACTTGCTTGACAAGTATGGAAAAGAGGTGTCAAAGGGCGTTGCTATCGGTTATGACTCCCGTAATAATTCCGATACCTTCGCAAAGGAAGCAGCACTTGTTATGGCGAAAAGCGGCATACCTGCTTTTTTGTATGATGAGCTAATGCCTACTCCAACCTTGTCTTTTACGGTTAGAGAGCTCGGCTGTATTGGCGGTATAGTGGTAACGGCAAGCCATAACCCGAAAGAGTATAACGGATATAAGGTTTATGATGAAACGGGCTGTCAGGTTTTGATTGAGGATGCAAATGCGATAATCGGTTATGTAAACGCTATAACAGATATACCTGCAATCGAAATAATGGATGAGGGCGAAGCAAGGGCAAAAGGACTCTTAAAGAGTGTGCCGACAGAGGTTTACGAAAGCTTTATTGAGAATGTAAAGAAGCAAGCTCACGATATTGGAGAAAAGAGTGCAAAAATAGTATATACACCTTTGCACGGAACAGGAAATAAGCCTGTGCGCCGTGTGCTTTCTGACCTTGGCTACAATGTAACGGTTGTAAAGGAGCAGGAGATTAAAAACGGTGACTTCCCAACGGTTGTTTCTCCGAATCCTGAAAATGCAGAGGCGCTTTCTATGGGAATTAAGCTTTGTGAGGAAATGGGCGCAGACCTTATTTTAGGTACTGACCCTGACTGTGACCGTGTTGGTATAGCTGTTAATACAAAGGACGGAATGCAGCTGTTCACGGGAAATCAGGTTGGTGCGTTGCTTGTTGACTATGTAATAAAAATGAAAAAAGCTGAATTGAACGAAAAATCAACAGTTATCAAAACGATTGTTACAAGTGAGCTTGGTGCTATTATTGCTAAAATGAACGGACTTAAAGTTTGCGAGGTGTTGACAGGCTTTAAATTCATAGGCGACGTTATGAACCGCTTTGACAGCCAAGGAAACGGTGAATTTGTAATCGGCTACGAAGAAAGCTATGGCTACTTAGTTGGCAACCACGCAAGAGACAAGGATGCGGTTGTTGCATCTATGCTTATTTGTGAAATGGCTTGCTATTACAAGAATCAAGGAAAAACCTTGGTTGATGTAATGAATGAGATATATGAAAAGTATGGCTATTTCCTTGATAAGCTTGATTCTTATACACTAAAAGGAATTGACGGTGTAGAAAGAATACAGGCCATTATGAAGGAAATGAGAGAAAAGGGAAAGGGCTTGATGCCTAATATTGCTGTGGTAAATGACTACACTGTGGGTATTGATGACCTTCCAAAGGCGGATGTGCTTAAATTTGTATTTGACGATTCCTCTTGGATAGCTATCCGTCCATCCGGTACAGAACCGAAAATTAAGGTTTACTATTCTGTAAAGGGTGAGAATAAGGAGGATGCAAAAAAAGTGTTAATGGCACGTCAGGATGTAATTAATTCTATTATAAATGCATAAAGCTACGGCAGAGTTAAAAGCTCTGCCGTAATTCTGTATTGCAATTAGTTCTGATTTATGGTATAATTAATTATAAGAAACGGAGGAATATGAAAATGAAAAAGCTTTTAATATTACTTTTTTGTGTTACGCTTTTAATTTGTGCTTTTGTCTCTTGCGGCAAAGGTGACGGTGGTGATCCAACAAACAGTACATCACCTTCTAATAATATGGATAGTAGCAATCCCCAAGGAGGCGGTTCTTCCGATAATAGCCAAAACGGAAATGACCAGGGCGGAAATGACCAAGGTGGAAATGACCAAGGCGGAAATGATTTGACGGTAAATGGCGAGCTGAAATATCAGTACGATTTGGATGAATATATTAGCTTGCCTGAATATAAGGATTATGAGTTGACTGTTAAATTAGACACTGTTCAGCAAAAAATAGATACTTACATAATGAAAAAAGCCGTAAAATCTAAAAGAAGCATCTGTATGGTGGGTGATGTGGTAAATGTAAGCTATTTTGGATATCACATCGATGAAAATGGAGAGATCTTGTTTGAAAACGGTTCACCTGTGACATTTAACGAGAGTGAAAGCTACGGTGTTTACCTCGGCTCACGCTTAGCCCTTGAAGAATTTGAAAAGGGAATAGTAGGGATGAAAATTGGTGACATAAAGGAAATTTATGTTACATTCCCACAGGATTATTATCAAAAGGATTTAGCAGGAAAAAAGGTTATTTTTGAAATTATTTTAAATTCAATTTATGAGGCTCCCTTATATAATGACGCTTTCGTGAAGAATAATTTCCCTGAATATGCAGGAGTAAAAGAGTATGAAAACAGCATGAAGCAGGAAGCTGTTCTCGATAGCTTTTATTCATATGTGATTGAAAACGCAGTTGTTAAATCATATCCTACAAAAGAGTATAGCGAATTTGCAGATGAGCTTAATAAGATGGAAGATGGTTTTCAGGACAAGTATAAGATTTCACTTGATGAATATTTACAAAACGAGTTTCAAATGACAAGGGATGAGTACATTAAGAATGAAATGAAAAAAGAAATGGTTGTGCTTGCTCTTGCAAAATCAGAAAATGTTACCCCAACACAAGAACAAATAGAGTTAGAAAAAGAGCGCCTTGTTGCGTACTACACAAGGTACTATATTGATGCGGGTGCAACGCAAAGCGAAGCTAAGCTGCTGGCACAAGATGTTGTAAAGGATTTAGGGAAGCACTACATTTACGAAAACGCTGTACGTGATATTCTTGATAAAAAAGTCGTTGAGTATGTAACGGTAAACGAGGTTGGCGCAACCTATAAGTCTGTTACAGACATACTTTATGAAAGACAGAGCATAGAGAGGGGCAGCGAAATAGGTATGCTTTGCCCAAGCTTTGATGCAGATGTTTTTGATGAAAACGGAACTCTTGATACAACCCTTGATCCAAGTAGAAATATAGGAAAATATACGGTTATAAATTTGTGGGGAACATGGTGCGGACCTTGTAAGCTGGAGCTTCCCGACTTTGACCGTGTAGCAAAGGAATATGAAGATAGGGTTACTATTTACGCAATTCACTCATCAAATTATTACGGTCAAGCAAGTGAGTACGTGCAGGAAAACTTCTTGGATTCCAAAATTGTATTTATGAAGGATTATATGATAGATCCTAATGATCCTTACAGCTATGATATGTTTTATCAATTGCTGGGCGGAAACGGATATTATCCATATACGATAATTTTGGACGAAAACGGAATTATTCGTGAAAAGCATGTTGGAATGATGACATATGATCAGCTTGTAGAAATTTTAACTAATCTCGGTTTGGAGAAATAAAGCATGAAAAAGTGGACGGTTTTGTCCACTTTTTTCAATATATGGCATTTTAGTACTTTAAATTGCTAAAATTTCTTTGAAAATTTCAAAAAAACTATTGACAAATCGTTATAAATATAATAAAATACTTCTATATTATTAAAGGCGTTGAAGAGAACAATATTTTGCTGAGCATTTAAGAGAGTTGTCGGGCGGTGCAAGACAATATGCGGAGGCTTAATTAACTCATCTCGGAGCTGCTAACCGAAATTTAGTAGGCTTAGTCGGGTACTCCCGTTACAGGGTTCATCTGTTGATAGACAGAAATTGAGTGGGCGGTTTCGTCAAGAAAGAGTGGTACCACGGAGAATATCTTCGTCTCTTTATGCATAGGCTTTTTGGGTCTTTGCGTAATAGAGGCTATTTTTATTTTTGATGGAACTGATAATGACCCCATAAGAAAGGAAAAATTATTATGAAAAACTGTGAAAAGTATTCAAAGCAGTTCTTCGCACCTTGCGGTGTTACAATGGACTGGGCTAAAAAGGAGTATATTGAAAAACCGCCGATTTGGTGTAGTGTTGACCTGCGTGACGGTAACCAAGCGCTTATAATTCCTATGAGCCTTGATGAAAAGCTGGAATTCTTCAAGCTGCTTTGTAAGGTGGGCTTTAAGGAAATCGAAATTGGGTTTCCCGCTGCTTCTGAAACAGAGTATGAGTTTTGCCGTAAGCTCATTGAAGAAAATTTGATTCCCGACGATGTTACAATTCAAGTGCTTACGCAGTCAAGAGAGCATATTATTGCAAAGACCTTTGAGGCAATTGACGGTGCAAAGCATGCAGTTGTTCACCTTTATAACTCTACGTCAGTTGCTCAGCGTGAGCAGGTGTTCAAAAAAAGTAAAGAAGAAATTATTGAAATTGCTAAATTTGGTGCAAACCTTTGTAACAAATATAAGGCGAAGGCAAAGGGAAAGATAACGTTTGAGTATTCTCCTGAAAGCTTTACAGGTACAGAACCTGAATTTGCAGCGGAAATATGCAATGAAGTTATTTCAATTTGGCAACCGACACCTGATGACAAGGTAATTATTAATTTGCCTGTTACAGTATCACATTCAATGCCGCATGTTTACGCAAATCAAGTTGAGTATATGTGCAAGAATCTTAAAAACAGAGAAAATGTTATTATTTCACTTCATCCTCATAATGACCGTGGTTGCGCAGTGGCGGATAGTGAAATGGGACTTTTAGCAGGCGGTGACCGTATAGAAGGTACACTTTTCGGTAACGGTGAAAGAACGGGTAATGTAGATATAATTACATTAGCACTTAATATGTATTCACAGGGTGTTGACCCCGGGCTTGACTTTTCAAATCTTCCGCAAATCACAGAGATTTATGAAAAGGTTACAAGGATGCATGTATATGAAAGGCAGCCGTATAGCGGTCAGCTTGTATTTGCAGCATTCAGCGGCTCTCATCAGGACGCTATTGCTAAGGGTATGAAGTTTAGGCAGGACGGCCGTCGAGTCTGGGATGTCCCATATCTTCCAATTGACCCAACGGACGTTGGTAGAGTATATGAAGCGGACGTTATTAGGATTAACTCTCAGTCAGGTAAGGGTGGCATAGGCTATATTCTTGAAACACAGTTTAACCACAACCTTCCACCAAAAATGAGGGAGGCGTTTGGATACCACGTAAAGAGCATTTCCGACCATGAGCACAGAGAGCTTCAACCAAAAGAGGTTTACGACATATTTATCCGTGATTTTGTTAATGTTGCGACAAGGATTAATGTGGAAAATGCAACCTTTGTCGATATTGAAAACGGCAGGCAGGCAAATTGCTTGATTGCATACAAGGGTAAAAAGGAATCAGTTGTGGCAAACGGTAACGGCCGCCTTGATGCAGTATCAAATGCAATAAAGAAACTGACAGGCATTGACTATGTTCTTGAAAATTATACACAGCATGCCTTAGAGGGTAAAACAACTTCACAAGCGGCATCTTATGTAAGCATTTCCGCTGACGGAAAAACATACTTCGGTGCGGGAATTGACAGCGATATTATCGTTGCTTCTATTAAAGCTTTGGTAAGCGCAATTAACATAATGCTCAAATAATATAAAAGGAGCTGACATATGAAATTAACAGGTGCAGAAATTATTATAAGAACCTTAATTGAGCAGGGTACAACCGATGTTTTCGGTTATCCCGGTGGACAGGTTATTAACATTTACGATGCCTTGTACAAGTACAAGGATGAAATCAATCATATTCTAACCGCACATGAGCAGGGGGCAGCCCACGCAGCAGACGGTTATTCGAGAGCAACAGGTAAGGTTGGTGTTTGTATTGCAACATCAGGTCCCGGTGCTACAAATTTAGTTACAGGTATTGCCACGGCAATGCTTGACTCTATTCCAATGGTAGCAGTTACAGGTAACGTGCCTTGTAGCCTTATCGGTAAGGACAGCTTCCAGGAAATTGATATTACAGGCATTACACTTCCAATTACAAAGCATAACTACTTTGTAAATAAAATAGAGGATTTGGCAGACTCTATTCGTGAAGCCTTCCAAATTGCCAAATCAGGCAGACCCGGCCCTGTGCTTATTGACGTTCCAAAGGATGTACAGGTTGCAACCTATGAGTATGAGCCACAGCCAATAGTTCCCAAAATTCCTTTGCCTAAGGCAGATGAGGAGTTAATTGACGAGGCAGTAAAGCTTATAAGCGAGTCCAAGCGTCCGTATATCTATATCGGTGGCGGTGCTGCCGGTCTTGGAATGGGCAAGGATATTATTGAGCTGGCAGACAAAATAGATGCATGCATCGGCTGTTCATTTATGGGACTTTCAGCGGTTCCTGACGGATGTGACAGGTTCCTTGGTATGCAGGGTATGCACGGTCACTTTGCTTCTTCAATGGCACAAAAGGAAGCAGACCTTATTATTGGTGTTGGCGTTAGATTTAGTGATAGAGCCACAGGTAATGTTGCTAAATTTGCAAAAACAACTAAGATAATTCAGCTCGACCCGGATTTTGCGGAGATTAATAAGAATGTTACAGTTGATCTTGGCATAGTTGCCGATGTTTATGATTCATTTACAAGAATTGCTAAAAAGGTTACTGCAAGCAAAAAGCCGCAGTGGGTTGATGAGGTTGAAAAGCTAAAAGCAAAAGAGCAGGCAATTGCAGAAAAGGCTGCTAAAATGGCAGGCGACAGGATGACTCCACCACAGGTGTTCGATGTTATCAATAAGTACAAGCTCCCACGCACAATAATTACAACAGACGTTGGTCAGCATCAAATGTGGGCTGCACAGTACTCTAAGTTCGATACAACAAGACGCTTTGTTTCAAGCGGCGGTCTTGGTACAATGGGCTTTGGATTAGGCGCTGCAATTGGAGCCCGTGTTGCAACAAATGACCCAACGGTGCTTATCACAGGTGACGGTAGCTTTGGTATGAACCTAAACGAGCTTGCAACAGCAGTTACATATAATATACCGCTTGTAATCGTTCTTGCAAATAACGGCGTTCTCGGTATGGTTCGCCAATGGCAAAATTTGTTCTTTGGAAAGAGATTTTCAAACACAGTTCTTGAAAGAAAAACTGACTTTGTAAAGCTCGCTGAGGCATTTGGTGCGGTTGGTATGAGGGCAAATACAATTTCTGAGTTTGAGGAAGCGTTCAAAAAGGCAATTACCATAAACGGTCCTGTTGTTATTGATACGCTTATTGACAAGGATGAATTTGTTCTTCCAATGCTTCCACCCGGTGGCTCCATTGATGATATAATAGTTGAAAAGGGAGGGGACAACAATGGCTAAAAATAACAGATTTGTAATTGCAGTTTATGTTGATAACAAATTCGGTGTTCTTACCCGTGTAACAAGCATGTTTACCCGCCGCGGCTTCAATATTGATGCTTTAACGGTTGGTGAAACCGAGTGCCCTGAGTATTCCCGTATAACAATCTCTTTGAGCGGGGACGGATACGCAAAGGAGCAGCTTATTAATCAGCTTCGCAAGCTAATCAACGTAAAAAAGGTTGAGGTTCTTGAAGAGGAGGAGGCTATAAAGCGTGAGCTTGCCTTGGTAAAAATTAAGAACAATAAGGAAGCCCGTGCAGACGTGCTTTCAGCAGTTGAGGTATATCGCGCAAAGGTAATTGACTATACACTTGACGAGATGTGTGTTGAAATTACAGGTGATCCAACAAAAATTGATGCATTCATCAAATTGATGATTCCTTACGGTATTATAGAAATGTGCCGTACAGGTATTGTCGCACTTGAAAGAGGAAGCGGAACATTGCTTTCCAAAAACAGCGCCACAGGCGTAATCAAAAAATAAGCTTATAATAAAATTTTTATAAATTGCTAAGGAGAAAAACATTATGGCAAACATTTACTATCAACAGGATTGCGATCTTAACAAATTAAACGGTAAAACCGTTGCAATCATCGGCTACGGCTCACAAGGTCACGCACATGCACTTAACTTGAAGGAGTCAGGTGTTAACGTTATCGTTGGTCTTTATGAGGGCTCTAAGTCTTGGGCAAAGGCTGAAAAGGCAGGTCTTAAAGTTATGACATCATTTGATGCTGCAAAGAATGCAGATATCATTATGATTCTTATTAACGATGAAAAGCAAGCAAAGCTTTATAAGGAAAGCATTGAGCCAAACTTGACAGAGGGCAAAACACTTATGTTTGCTCACGGCTTCAATATTCACTTCGGTTGCATTAAGCCGCCAAAGAACGTAAACGTAATCATGGTAGCTCCTAAGGGCCCAGGTCACACAGTTCGTTCTGAATATCAAGTAGGTAAGGGCGTTCCTTGTCTTGTTGCTGTACACCAGGATGCAACAGGCGATGCTCTTGAAATCGGTCTTGCATATGCACTCGGTATCGGTGGTGCAAGAGCAGGTGTTCTTGAAACAACATTCAGAACAGAAACAGAAACTGACCTCTTCGGTGAGCAAGCAGTTCTTTGCGGTGGTGTTTGCGCGCTTATGCAGGCAGGCTTTGAAACCTTGACAGAGGCTGGTTATGACCCAAGAAACGCATATTTTGAATGTATCCACGAAATGAAGCTTATCGTTGACCTCATTTACCAGAGCGGTTTCGCAGGCATGAGATACTCCATATCCAACACTGCTGAATACGGAGACTACATCACAGGTCCTAAGATTATCACAGAAGAAACAAAGAAGGCTATGAAGAAGGTTCTTTCCGAT
>JAGANX010000043.1 GCA_017623975.1 Clostridia bacterium | reverse complement strand
TCCTGATTGGAACATCGTTCCTGAAATCATGATTCCATTGGTTGGCGAAATCAAGGAATTCAACTTCGTTAAGAAGATCGTTGTTGCAGTTGCTGATGAAGAAATCGCAAATGCAGGCTCTGACCTCAAATATGAAGTTGGTACAATGATGGAAATCCCAAGAGCTTGTATCACTGCTGACGAAATCGCTAAGGATGCTGAGTTCTTCTGCTTCGGTACAAACGACCTCACCCAGATGACATTCGGTTTCAGCCGTGATGACGCTGGTAAGTTCTTGACAGCTTACTACGAAAGCAAGATTTACGAAAACGATCCATTCGCAAGAATCGACCAAAACGGTGTTGGTAAGCTTATGTCCATGGCAGTTGACATGGGTAAGGAAGTTAGACCTAACATGCACATTGGTATCTGTGGTGAACACGGTGGTGACCCAACATCTGTTGAGTTCTGCCATAAGATCGGTCTCTCCTATGTATCTTGCTCACCATTCAGAGTTCCGATTGCAAGACTTGCTGCTGCTCAGGCTGCTATTAAGAACCCACGCAAGTAATTCGTACAGCGAGTTAAAGTGATATATTGCTTCTCAATGCAACATATCGCTTCGCAATTTGATATTTGGCTTTGCCAAATGATATATTCACTTTGTGAATGCTTTAAGGTTACTTAGACTTAAACAAATTTAGGCTATACTAATTTCGGTTAGTATAGCCTTTTTTGTGCCTGCTCTATTATATTATCAAACAAGGTAGGAATTTAGCAAAAATGCAAATTTCCTACCTTTATTATATGTTTATATAAATTTTTCCTTATATTCCGGGAAGAGGTCGGAAATATCTTTTTCCGATACCACAAGGTCAACGTCACGAAGGGTGCAAAGGGTGTTCAGCTTAGGGTCACCTATTTTTTGTGAATTTAACAGCAACACCGATTTTTTAGAGTGTTCAAGCATAACCTTACAAAGCTGATTTTCCGAGGTGGAGTTATTTGTAAGTAAGCCATCGGGTGACAGTGAACAAACAGAGAAAAAGCAGATATCCGCATTGAATTTTCTTATAAATTCCTCTGCCAAAGAGCCAACGTAGCTAAATGAGGTTTTGGATATTTCACCACCGGTAACAAGAGTTTTAACCCCCGTTTTTGCGGAAACAAATGGTGCCTTAGTGTTGTTAGTTATAACCACAATTGAGTTTTTTCCACCTAAAAGCTTAATTAACTGCATACAGGTAGAAGACGCATCTATCATAACGGAATCCCCGTCTTTTATAAGGTCAAGACATTTTTTTGCAATAATGTCCTTTTCTTCAACAAATTCCCTTTCTCGAAGCTCCTGTGGGACGCTCTCCCCCGGTAAGCTGCTTAAAAAGGCTCCGCCGTGAGTCCTTATAATTTTACCCGAGTCAGCCAGTGCTTTAAGGTCCCTGCGTATAGTAGGCACGCTGACAAAAAGCTTTGTGTGAAGCTCCTCAACAGATACCTCGCGGTTTTGCCTTAAATATTCAAGTATTTTGCTTTCTCTATCCTTAAATGACATTTTGACCTCCTTGCTGTAAAAAATGAGTGTTTTTTCCAAGTATCGCAATCACAAAACGAGCGTTTCGCTCAAAAAACAGGTGTATAATTGACAGTTTCGCTCAACAATATTATAATATAAAGAGAAAATAAAATCAAGGAGGAAATTTATGAAAAGGAAATTCTTATTGTCCCTTTCATTAATCACTATGCTAATGTGCTTATTTGCAATTTCAGTTAGCGCTTTGACAGGCGCAGGAACTGAAACCGACCCTTACATAGTGGAAACGGCAGAAGATTTTATGGAAATAAACAACAATCTTTCTGCCCATTACAAGCTGAACGCCGATATCTCGGTATCATCAAACACGGGCACTATCGTTGAAGGCACATTTAGTGGTGTTTTCGACGGTGGAAATCACACAATTGATGTAAACATTGTAGGTGCTACAAGCGGCACCAACACCTATGATGCTCTTTTCGGTGTCGTTTCCGGTAAAATCAAAAACCTTACTGTAACGGGAACAGTTACAGGCTCCGACAAGGTTGCAGGTGTTGCCGGCAAGATAATCGGCTCTGCAAATGTTGACAACTGTATCAACTATGCAACCGTAAGCGGAAGAAAGAACACAGGTGGTATTGTTGGCTTGCTTAACAGTAAGACAGCAACAATTAGCAACTGTGCCAACTTTGGTAGCATCAACGGTACTACACCAATTAGTAGCGGTCTTGATGTTGGCGGTATCGTTGGTTGCGTTTGGGACTCACAGGGCTCAATTGCAAACCTAACTGACTGCTACAATGCAGGAGCCATTACAGGCAACGGCTACAATGTAGGCGGTATTTGCGGTCAATTCCAAGGAACCTACATAAAGAACTGTTTTAGCTCCGGTAATGTTGTTTCCACCACAGGTTCTAACGCATACGGTGCGTTTTTTGGAAAAATAGCAAACTGCAACAGCTATGCAATTGATGGCTATTTCTGTACAACCGACATTAAATTTGCCGGTGAGGGAGCAAGCAAGTGTGTAGTTAAAAACTACATCATTGAGTCTGCCGGCGTTGCTATTTACTTAGGAAACGGATCCGGTATTCGCGGTGAATTTCACATTAACGAGAGCATGTTTAACTCCTTCTGCTCGCTTGCAGGCTACGGACCGTCAAGCATTGAGTACGGCGCAGTTGTTTCAACAAAAAATGAGGTGATAGCACTTAACGGAAACCTTATTTCCCAAGAGGCAAAAGAGAGTGGCAAGGTTATCTTTGCCCCTGCCATGAAGAACGGAGAAAAGCAGTATTCCTATGCTGACGCAGTTAAGGGTGATGGCTATCACTCATACAGATTTGCATTGACAGGCTTCGAGGATACAAGATATTCATACAATATGGAGTTTGTTGTTCTCGGTTATATCCTTTTGACAGATGCAAAGGGAAATCAGCAGGCGTTCTATGTAAACTCTGTTGTTTCTGATAGGCTTGCCTCCGCAGTAGCGGATACAGGCTTAAATGCAGTATCTATTGTTCGTGTGGCTGAGGCTACATTAGATGACGGTGACTTTGAGGGTAATGAAACTGCTCTTAACACCCTTAATCACATCGTTTCTCTTAAAGACTTTGCGACAAAGATAGAGATAGACGGCGTTGTCGGCTACGGTCACAAGAGTGCTACATTTACAAAAAGCATAAGCAGCGAGGATACAGTTGTTTTCAAAATCAGTAACACTGATGCCGAAGAGCTTAATGTTTATCTGAGCAATTTAATTGCCGGTGGCTACGAAAAGATTTCCGAAAATGAAATTAACGGTGTTAAGTTCTACGTTTTCAAAGCAGGAACAAAGCTTATTAACCTCACTTGTTCAAGTGATTTAAGCGAGGCTGTAATTTCGTATGAAACCTTAACTAACCTGCCCGCTAACCTAACTAAGCCTACCTTTGAAAAGGTAACCGACCCATCTATCACACAAATCAAGCTTGAAACTTCAATAGCAGAGGGTATGTCCTATGTAATTCAGTTATCTGACGGCACATTCCTGATAATTGACGGTGGCTGGTGCGATTCTAACGAAAACGAGGCTGACAAGCTTTATAATACATTAGCATCCTTGGCAGGCGAGGGTAACGACATCGTTATTGCAGGCTGGATTTTCACCCACTGTCACGGCGACCATATCGGTACCTTTAATTTCTTTGTTGATAAGTACCACGATAATGTTACAATCAAGCAAATACTTTATAATTTCCCGGCTGATAATGATATTTTAAACAGCGGTTCAAGCTATATGCTTGATGAAAGCAAGCAAAGATATGGGTACTTTAAGGAAGTAGTGGCTACATACCTAACCGACACAGAATTTGTTAAGCTTCACAGTGGATATAAGTTCTACTATGCAGATGCTGAAATTGAGATTATACAAACTCTTGAAGATCTCTACCCAAGCACGGTTGCAAATTATGACTTCAACTCCTCATCTACTATTTTCACAGTGACCATTGCAGGACAAAAGATGCTATTCCTCGGCGATGTATCCGATGTTGGCGCTTCCCGTCTTAACAGAATATTCGGCGCAAGCTTGAAATCTGACTTTTTACAAGTTGCGCACCACGGCTTAAACAATGGCGGCACAATTAAAGATTTGTACCTTAACGCAGATGCTACATATATCCTCTACCCTGCACCACTTTCCTGGTACAATTCAAACGCAGGCGCAAGTGCAAACTTCTATCTTGCAACCGAAAGCAAGACAGTTAAACAAATTTTCGTGTCCGGTGTGCAAACTGTAGAACTCTACTTGCCATACGATGGCAAACTCTATGACGGTGAAAAGTTCCCGAATATAGAAATCGAAGAGCCTGATGATGAAAGAGTTGAAATTAACCGTCCTAATGAGCCGGTTGAAGTTCCTGACGCATTCTTTGATTTAGATATAAAGGGCGGCACTCTTACCGATACTATGGGCAATGCAACTGTTACAGTAACAGGCGGAAGTGTTACCGAAACAACCGTTGAGCATAACGGTGTAGAAACGACAACTAACACATACACAGGTGACAGATACAAAGAAAAGTATTATATGACCGTTAATTTTAATGAAATCACCTCTGACGAGGAGTGGGGCAATTTCGTTATGGATTCATCAACCTTTGAAATTTTCTTGCGTCTTGACAAACTTCCGGGTCAAACCGTTGGACTAATCACCTCATGTAACAGTGGCGGAACTACACTTTACTTGCGTAAACAGGCAGGTGGGCAACTTACCTTCCAAATAGGCTCAACAAATCCTAACTCCAATGGTTCCGGTGCCTACTCATCCACATCTGATATGAGTGGTTCTACCCCTCTTGCAGTATCAGGTGACCTTATCCACATCGTTGGTTCTTACGATAAGGACACTAATATAATGAAACTTTATATAAACGGCATCCTTGTGGCAAGTGCAGACTATGGCACAGGCTCATTTAAGGGCGGCGCTGAAAACGACTATATCCTTGGCATCTGCTACAATCCACAGTATTCAGGCGAAGCATTGAGCGAATACGCAAACTACGAACTTTTCGAGGCAAAAATTTATGATGTTGCCTTGACAGACGAGCAGGTAGCACAGGAATACTGGAACTGTATTGATAATCTTTTTGAAACGGAGGCAGAAAATGAATAAGAAATATGTTGCTCCTATAATTGAAATTGAAAGCATCGAAGTCACCGACATAATATTAACAAGCGGTAACGGCTACGAGGTGACAGCCCTTGAAGGCGTTGACACGGGAGATGACAAGAGTGCTGTTTTCAATGTTAGCAGGTGGATTCATCTGTGAAAACTATGAAAAAGCTTTTGGCTTTATCCTTGACTCTGCTCCTTTCGCTTGTGTTAATTTGCTCATGCGGTGATAAGAACCCGTCAAGCTCTACAACACCAAGCACTGATAGTTCAGGCACTTCAATTGGTTCAACGGTTAGCACAACGGATTCAAGCACTGCTGAATCAAGTGAAGACACAGATAATTCAAGCGTAGGTACAGTTGATTCAAGCACAGATGCAGTTGATTCGAGTACAAGCACAGTTGATTCAAGTATAGATACTACCGATTCAAGTACAAGCTCAGTCGCTTCAAGCTCAGGTGCAAGTAATCAAGATCCACCGCCTGAACAGGACGGTTTGTGGACTGACAACAAGCAATAGATAAAACGCAGGACTTTTCCGAGTCCTGCGTTTTTTTAGCAAAGTGTTTTTTTATGTTGATTTTTTACTTTGGTTGTGATAGTATTTTATTAAGATGATTAAAGGAGAGTTAAAATGGATATTACACGAATTAAAAGAGCCAAACCACTTATGGACAAGCGTTTTGGTATGTTTATACACTGGGGCATTTATTCAGTGCCTGCAAGAAGCAGCAGGAGTGAGTGGATAAGAAATGTAGATAGAGTAACCATCGAAGATTATCAGCCTTATTTTGACACCTTCAATCCTGTTGACTTTGACCCTAAAAAGTGGGCGAGGTTGGCAAAAGAAGCGGGAATGAAATATGCTGTGCTAACAACAAAGCACCATGATGGCTTTTGCCTGTTTGACAGCCAATATACAAATTACAAGTCAACAAATACCCCCTGCGGCAAGGATTTGGTTAAGGAATATGTTGAAGCATTTCGTGCTGAGGGAATTATGGTTGGTCTTTACTATTCTTTACTTGACTGGCATCACCCTGACTACCCTGCATACAAAGACATGCATCACCCTATGCGTGACAACGAGGAGTTCAAGGGTCAAGGTGAGCATTTTGAAAGATATGTGGAGTATTTACACAACCAAGTGCGTGAGCTTCTCACCAATTACGGTAAAATTGATATTATGTGGTTTGACTTTCATTACGGAGAAATGACAGGGGAAAAATGGGAAGCCACAAGGCTTATAAAAATGGCAAGAGAAATCAACCCTGATTTGATTATAGATGACCGTCTTGGCGGTGACATTAAAGTGGATGAGCCTGTCTATTACGCAGGTGACTTTGGCTCTCCCGAGCAGATGATACCCGCAGGCGGCGTAAAGGACTATCACGGTAACCCTATCCCTTGGGAAACATGTATGACCTTAAATGACAACTGGGGTTACAGCCAAAGGGATATGAACTACAAGAGTGCAAAAAACGTTATTAGAATGATAGCTGAATGTACATCAAAGGGCGGAAATCTTATTTTAAATGTTGGACCTGATGCAAGAGGCAACATACCAAAGAAAAGCATTGAAATTTTAAACGAGGTTGGAGAATGGATGCTCCTAAACGGTGAAAGTATTTACGGTTGCGGCATTATGGACTATCCAAAGCCCGAGTGGGGTCGCATTACAAAGAAGAACGGTGCGGTTTATCTCCACGCAATTGACCTTAACCAAGATACAATTGCTATGCCGAATTTCCCC
The DNA here is from genome assembly GCA_017623975.1 of Clostridia bacterium. Classification (GTDB taxonomy): domain Bacteria; phylum Bacillota; class Clostridia; order Oscillospirales; family CAG-272; genus RGIG2000. Next base: position 52,250 of record JAGANX010000043.1, on the reverse strand, counting down.
TACAAGGTTAAAATGGCAACGCGCTTGTGTGACGGTTCTAAGCTTAGTATGGAGGAGCCTTGGAATGTTGGCAGCTACGAGGGTAAAAATATTGTATTCGTACATATGCCACCCTTCCCTCTAATTGATAACATTGATGAGGTTATTAAGCTTGATATAGAGGAATAAAGTAAAAGGAGTGGTTTTTAAAAAGCCACTCTTTTTTCTTGAAATATGGTTAGTTTTATGCTACTATATAATTAAAGTGAGGGATTAAAATGATAAAAATAGCCTTTGTTTGCCATGGCAACATATGTAGGAGTCCCATGGCGGAATTTGTTTTTAAAAGCATGATAAATATTAGGGGTATGAAGGACAAATTTTTAGTAACCTCCCTTGCTACAAGTGATGAAGAAATTTGGAACGGTATTGGCAATCCTATACACCGTGGCACTCTTGACATTTTTAAAAAATACAATATTCCCTATGATAAACAAAAAAGAGCAGCTCAGCTTTGCAAGAGTGATTACGAAAGGTATGACTTATTTATTGGTATGGATTTTAATAATGTTAGAAATATGCACCGTATTTTTGGCTCTGACCCACAAAATAAGGTGAAGCTGCTCCTTGACTATGTAGGAAAGCATACAGAAGTAGCTGACCCGTGGTACACAGGAAACTTTGAAGCTACTTACCAAGATATATTGCAGGGTTGTGAAGGTATATTATCAACACCGGGTGGGGAAAAATGAAGTATAATGAGAGAAGAAAAGGAAAATTTTTGAGCCGTCCAAACAGGTTTATAGCCTATGTTGATATTGGCGGTAAAGAGGAAGTAGTTCATGTAAAAAACACAGGAAGATGCAAAGAATTGCTGGTGGACAATGCAACTGTATATTTAAGTGTGTCAAACAACCCTGAGCGCAAGACTAAATATGACCTTATTGCAGTAGAAAAAGCGACACAGGGTGAGGTTGTTTTAATAAATATGGACTCACAGGTTGTAAATGATGTGGCAGAGGAATATTTAAAGAGCCTATTCCCCAATACTACTATAAAAAGAGAGGTAACGTACAAAAGCTCCCGCTTCGACTTTTATATAGAAGGCGAGGGCACACGCGCCTTTTGTGAGATTAAGGGAGTCACCCTTGAAAATGACGGTGTTGTTTCCTTCCCCGATGCACCAACACTGCGTGGAGTTAAGCATTTAAAGGAGTTGATTTGTGCAAAAAAGCAAGGCTATGAAGCCTTCGTACTGTTTGTTGTACAAATGAAAAACGTGCGGTATTTCATTCCAAACGATATAACCCATAAGGAATTTGGCGATGCTTTAAGGCTTGCTAAGGAGTGCGGTGTGAAAATAATGGCAGTTGATTGCCTTGTTACCCCTGATATAATTATACCAAATAACGAAGTGGAGGTGCGCCTATGACAATGGTGCTAATAACCGCCTTAGGTGTTGGCGGTGCTACGGTTATAGGTGCTATAATCGGCTTTATTTTCAAAAACATATCCCACAAATTCAGCGATATCGTTTTGTCCTTTGCCGCAGGTGTTATGCTTTGCGCCGCTATAATCGGTCTTATTCTCCCATCCTACGAGCACGGAACAAAATACGGTATCCCCTGGGCTATTTTAATGACGGTGGCAGGCATTTTCACAGGAGCTATTGCCCTTAATTTAATTGACAAATTAGTGCCACACCTGCACAAGCTTGCAGGCGGCGAGCAAGAAAGCCATAATACGAATACAAAGCTTAGTAAGGTTATGCTTTTTGTAACTGCTATTGCCATACACAACTTGCCTGAGGGCATTGCGGCAGGCGTTTCCTTTGGTTCGGGCAACACCACAGAGGCTCTTGTGATTGCGGGTGGTATTGCCCTGCAAAACATACCTGAGGGTATGGTAATTATCAGCCCTATGCTTTCAAGCGGTGTTTCCAAAAGACGCACCTTTGTAATTGCTTCTATCACAGGTCTTATTGAGGTTATCGGCACCTTTATAGGATACTTTGCGGTTAGTATATCCTCCGCAATTCTTCCTTTCGCCCTCGCCTTTGCAGGCGGCACTATGCTATATGTTATCAGTGACGAAATGATACCGGAAACCCATGCACACGGCGAACAGCGTGGAGCAACCTATGCTCTTTTAGTCGGCTTTTGCATTATGCTGATTTCAGATATATTGTTAGGTTAGCATGGGTCTCTCCTTCCACCGCAAGCGGTCCCCCTCCCTCAAAACGAAGGAGGCTAATGCACACGGCGAACAACGTGGAGCAACCTATGCTTTACTTGTGGGCTTTTGCATTATGCTGATTTCAGACATTTTGCTCGGTTAAATTCAATAGTCAAAAAGCCTTCCCCATTTAGTTCACACGGGGAAGGCTTTTGTCTATATTTTTATGCTGGCAAAGTCCTTTTCATTTTTGTAAAAAACAAACACAGGGTCGTCTTTTGCTAACAAAAGGTGGTGTTCTTTGAAGAATTTTTCTTTTACCAAAAGTTTCAAATCAAGCTCATCTATATTTTCCTTTATAAGAGGAGCAAAGGTGCCTTTCAAATCCGCAACCCTTAATTTGCTTTTTCCCTCGTCCATACTAATCATCCATTCTCTGTTTTCATATTCGTACCTTGGATAGTATGGGATAACAAGAATAGAATTGTTTGTTTTATAGTAATAATATCCCTCGTCTTGCACAACGAGTTCAAGGTTTTCATTTTGTTTTACATACTTATAACTTTTAAATGCAAAGTTTCTTGTTATACCCAATGTATATTTGGCTTTCAACTCCTTGTAGAACTCTGATTTTTTATAAATTATTCTTTCAACAGGAGATGGCAACACTGTTGTAAGTACATAAATTATGCCCAAAAAAACAACACCGACTATGACGAGAGGAATTGTAACTATAAAGAGCAAAAGTGCAAGTAAGCGCTTTCCTATATTACTATTATGCTTGTGTTCCATTTTCTAATTTATACCTTTCCTTAAAAGCCTTATTGTTTTCCTTCATTTCTTCAAGGGTTACGGGCATATATCCGTTTATTTCAACCCCTGCGTTTAAAATTCTTTCATCATTCGCTATTATGGGGAAGAACAAGTCCTTTGTGTTATTGTGTATATGGCCGTGAATCATTAACAGTCTTTTTTCGTGCTTCCAAGTAAGCAAGGGATAGTGGCACAAAATAAAGCCCACATCCTTGTCCCCTGCCTGCAAAATATCATTTACGCTTTTAAAGTACGGATGTACGTCCTCCTTTGTTTCCGTAAAACGATAGCTTTTGTGGGACAGAGTGTCTGTATTTTTTATTTTTTTGCCCTTTTCGTCCTTTTTCACTATCTCATATTCTTCTATCCAGCTTGTGTCGTGATTGCCTAAAATCAAGTGTTTTTCACCCTTTAATTGCTTCAATATCTCACACACGCCTGTTGTTTTAAAAAACATATCTCCAAGGATATAAACCTTGTCGTTGCCCTTGACCCTTTTGTTCCAATTCTCTATTAGAATTTTGTCCATTTCCTCCACGGTTTTAAAGGGCCTATTTGTGAGCTTGATCATATTTTCGTGTCCAAAATGTGTATCAGCAATATAAAAAACACTCATTTTTTCAATCCTTTCTTTTTGAAAAAGCGACACTCCCAAGGGATTGTCGCTATTTTCATAAATTATTTTACATTTACTGTTACCTTGTGTGTTTTACCGTCTGCAAAGGATGGAACAATGTTACCGTCAATTGCTTTGCCGTCAACACTTACGAGAACAGCTACATTCTTGTATTTCTTTTCCGGGTTACTGATTTCGATTTCGTATGTAGCACCACGGAATTCACGCTTCATTGACGCCTTGTCAAATGGAAGGTGCGGCTCAATTACAAGACCCTCATATGTTGGTCTTGCGCCTATAAGATAGTTTTCCATAGTATTTGTGTACCAAGCAACAGAGCCTGTAATCCAGCTATATTCCATTTGGAATGCGCTGTTCTTATGCTCAGGACCAAAGTAGCAGTTTGAGAACATATATGGCAAGCACTTGTTCTTAATTTCCGCATTATCACCAAATACATAGCCCGGGGCAATCTTCTTAAAGAGGTCATATGCAAGGTCAGCCTTACCGTATTTGAGAAGACCCAAAATCATCCAAATGTTTGTATGTGAGTAGATAGTACCGTTTTCGCAAATGCCCGGCTCCATTGAAGAAATTCTACCGATTGTCGGGTCAAATTCCTTAAATGAAGGTGTTAAGAGCATGTAGCCGACAGGAGTTGCCATATGCTCATCCATTGCCTTGATAATTGTGTTTGCTCTTTCCTCGGATGCAACGCCTGATACAAGTGACCAGCACTGTGATTCCATAAACATCTTAGCGTATTTGTTTTCCTTTGAGCCGAGAGGTGAGCCGTTGTCTGTGTAGCAGCGTCTATACCAATCTCCGTCCCAAGCATTATCGTTAATAGCCTTAGAAATGCTTTCACGGCGTGCAAGATAGTTAGCCTCTTTGTCCTTTAAGCCAAGGAAGCGTGCAAGCTCTGCCATTTCAAGAAGTGCCTGCGCGTAAGCGATTGAGAGCCATACGCTTTCGCCCTTACCCTCTTTACCAACACCTGTTAATGAGTCATTCCAGTCACCGAATTTAATGAGAAGAAGGTCATGTACGCCCTTATTGCTTTCAAGGAAGTCAAGAGCTCTGTCCATATGACCGAATACTGTTGCCTCTCCCTCGTCTCTGAACGGAACAACCTCGTTTAAGAAGTCAACATCACAGGTTTCACGAAGGTACGCTGTCAAGGTAAATTCAAGCCAAAGGGCTGAGTCGGAATAAGCCTTTGTATCAACAGGGTTCCAGCCACGAACTGCCATACCGCTTGCATATTGGTTTTTAATTGCTTCTCTTAAAATTTCCTTTGTTCTTTCATTCTTGAAGGAAACTACGCCAAAGCCGTGTTGAACGATATCACGGTAACCGTTATAGCCCCAACGGCACCATGTAGCACCGAAGTTTGTTGCGTGCTTACCCCAGAAGTTGATAAGTCTGTCAAGATGCTCGTCACTTGTGGTGATATGGTTCTTTGAATAAAGGTCATGGTAATACTTCTTTGTTTCTTCAAAATACTTGTCTTGGTTTGCAAGGTACTTCTCTGTCAAGGCAAGAGAAACATCCTCGCAGTCACCTGCGCCAAGCATTAGGTTAATTGTTTGCTCAGCTCCCGCTTCAAGCTCTACATCAAAGCGGAGTGAGCAGATAGTTGCGTTAGCAGAGCCGATAGAGTTACGGCTAACGCCCTCTCTTACTACCTGTGGAGATGCGATTGTACCGTATTCGCCAACGAATACATTTTGGCATCCCTCGGAAGCGCTAATCTTATAGTCAGCACTCATAAACGCAGTTAAATAGTTGTGAGGAACGATAAATGGGTGCTTAGACATATAGAAGGTGTTTCTTCCCTCGTCAAAGCGTGTGCAACGGAACATAGTGTCACCGTAGCTATCAAAGCCCCATTTAAACTTGAATTGAATTTGGCTATATGTAAATATGGAATAGGAGCGCTTGCCCTTACCCTCGTTCTTAATACCGAGCTTCCAAATTTCCACGGGGTCAGCTCCCTTTGGAACGAAAATACGCATTGAAGCCAAGGTATCGCAGGTCTTGTTTTCAACATATGTGTAGCCTAAGCCCTGTACACACTTGTAGCTTTGGTATGGGTGGCAAACAGGCTCCCAGTTAAGTGTCCAAAACTCACCTGTTTCGTTATCACGAATGAAGATAAGACGGTTGTAAAGGTGGTCCTTACCAAAAACGTCATAGTCGCAAATACGACCAACGCCTGTGTAAAGCTGAATTCCCTCTGTACCGTTGATTTGATAGTCAAAGCATCCTATACCTGTTTGGTGTACGTTTGCATAGCAAGCGTCATTAAATAAAAAGTTATCAAATGGGCGTGGAGTGTTTGGAGCAGTTATTACAAACTCATCTCCACTCTCGTTAAAATAACCGTACTTGTATTCCATATTTTTGTCCTCTTTCATTTTTGTACTTGGGAAAATGCTCCCTCTTTTTATTGTATCACAAGGATACAATTTCTTCAATAGTCTTTTTTAAAATCAATAGCTTTCAACAGCTTTTCCGCTTATTAGATTTTGGAAATTATCTCTTAAAATATCAATAAGGTTCAAGGTAGTGTTAAAGCTTACCTGCGGCTCCTCGTCCCAGGATACAACGCCACCGTCCATATGTCCCTCTCTTGTAACTACCATTACATTAGAGCCGTTATCTATTTGGTAATATGTGTATTTAAACACCTTGTCGCTGTTATCCCTTGCAACAAGCTCAAATACAATAGCCTCATCCTGTGCCATTAACGCCTCAATTTCCGCAGTGGACATATTGTTAAACTGCCACGGGAATGGGAAGCTTACAAGAAGCATATAATAGTTGATAAACTGATTTACTTCGTTTTCTGTTTTATATTTAGTTCCGTTGGACTGCTGGGTTGCAACTATGCTACCGTTACCGTCATCCGCTATATTAAAGCGGTCGCTTATGTTATAAATAACCTCTCCCGTATGGTCATCACGCTTTTGAATTCTTATGTCCATTTGGAACATACCCGGGGCGTTTTCCTTTTCGTCACGCATAAGATATTCATAGAACAAGGATGAAATATCTGTTCCTGCCCACTCAAAAATTGCCTTATCATCACTGTCAAGGAATGAAAGCGTAGCCTTTGGAACTCTTATAAGCAGGGCATTGCCCTCACCGTACATTGTAGATAGAGTGTAATAATAGCCGTCTATTAATTCACTTACCTGCAATGAATAAATATCCTCCTTGTCGCTTGACAATTGAGCTGTTATATAGTAGCAAGGGTCGTTTGCGCCCAAGCCGTACTCATCAAGCTTAGCCTTGTCAGGGTTAATGCACATTACCTTATCCCCTGCAAAATATGTATAAAGGGCGGTAAAGGCGGTGCTTAAACGGGCAACGTTTGTGCCTGTTCTTGTTATTTTACCCGTGCCTCTGCTCTTATAGTAAAGGTCGTACACGTTGGCAGTACCGTCAACGTTTTGTCCTGACTTTATTATTTCAACAAGGCTTTCAACACTTTGGTTTGCAGGGTCGGAAAGACCTATTTTAAACCTTTCAATAGTTGCCATAGCCACCATTGAGCTTTCAAATTTACCGTAAACGAATGGGCTTAAATAGCTTTCCAAGCCAACAAGCATACAGGACTCAACACCCTCTTGGTGAAAACGGTAAATTGAATTTCTGCCTTTTAGTGACACATAATAGGTGGTTTCCTGAGAGAAGGATGCATCTCCTATATAAACGGTATGGTATTTAATTTCACCGTTTTCTCTGTAACCAACGGTATAAGAGGCTTGGCAGGTATCCTCTGTAACGCCGTAATCCCTCATTGTTTCCTCAGACACGCCGCGCATAGGTGCGTTTTCCGCCGTGTGGGATTGGTAGGAAACGGGAAGATAAACATACGCTAAAAGCATTGAAAAAAGGCTTTGGTCGAAATTTATCCTTTCGTGCCCCTTTATCCTCATATCCTCCACCTCCATATAAGCACTGTCATAGTGCTTATGGAAGGCGTAAGCTCCGTTTTTGTTTTTAATTTCAAGGTATTCTATATTGGTTTTGTCAAGCTGTGGGTATATAGTTACCATTGAATTTCCGTAAAGCCCCTCTCCCGACTCGGTTACGGGCGGACCTATTTGTTGCTCCGGTTCCTTTGTCATCAAAGGAACAATTACGAAAAAGTAAACGCAGACTAAGGCAATCAGCAAGGCGGCAAGAACAGAAATAATTAATACTTTTTTTCTTATCTCTTTGCTCATCTATGCTTTCTCCTTATAATAATGAACATGCCTGCTCCAATTACCAATACAGGCAAAATTGTAACAAGACAAACAAACACGGTTGTTGCTTGGCTTGAAGAAATGCTTATACGGTAATCCGCAAAGGGCTTAAAGTCAAGGTCAACAGGCACCTGTGCAGATGTGGTTGAGTGGATTAAGGCAAGAAGCACCTTTCTGTTTGCGTGCAAGCCCTCATCCGCCAAATATTCATCCGATACAAAGCTTGCGCTTGGACAGAATACGAAATAAGAGTTTACGTTTTGGTTGTTTTCTGTATCTGTAAATGCAGTAACACTCATTACATTAAACACACCGTCCTTATCTCCAAACTCTGCATTTTTGCTTGTTTGGAGAATTGACAAGGTCTTTCTGTCAAGATATCTGTCACTTACGCCCTCTTCTCCTGTGAATTTTCCATCAATTTCGAAAATTCCGCTTTTGTTAAGAGTTGGCTGCACAGCACCGAAGTTTTGAAGTGCGCTTAAATATGCGCTACCCGCTGCGTTGCTTGCTACCGTACCCTTAAAGTCATAGGCGTTGCCCTGTGTATGGGTTGTGCTGTCCGTTACAAATGCAGTATCGTTTAATACAATACCCATTTGAGATTCAAGGAACACTTGCAGCTCCGGCAACGGATGCTTAGCAACCTCCTCACCAACAGGATCTACAAAGCACATAACCGTTCCGTGCTGTTCCTTTATGTAACGCATAAGCTCGCCTGTTTCAGCACCGATATAATCACTTTTCGGATTGTTAATAATAACTGCGCGGGCATCGCTTGGAATAGTTCTTTTTTCGTTAAATTCTATTTCGTCAAGTCGGTATTCAATTCCGCAGTCACAGGTAAAGCTCTTTAATTTGTTAACCTCCTTAAAGCCCCACGTCATACCGCAGCTTGGGGTTTTACAGGTAAACTGGCTATCGGTTAAGAAAATATAACGCACACCAAAGCCGCAGTCCATAAACACGCTGGCAATTTCAGGAATATTATAGTCTCCGTCAGCGGTTGAATAAGGTATTGTTTCACCATGACCTGCAACAAAATATACAGTTGGCACCTTATCGTGCATTAAGCTTAAAATTGCGCTTGCAAAGGTACGCTCTCCGCTGTAACCGTAAAGCGTTCTTGAACCGTCTCCTGCGGAGTTATCAAAGGTATAGAAGCTTGTTGCGTGATATACCCTATACATTGTACCGTAGCTACCGTCCGCCTCTCGTCTGGCGATAATTACAGTTGATTCATTTGGCTTTATGGTATCGCTTTGCTTATTAAAGTTGTTCTTGAAGAAGGCATGCTCACGCAAATAGTCCTTATAAAGCACCGTTACGTTATCAAGCCTCTGCTCAATTTGTGTAGCCGTTGAATGTATGTAGGCTAAGGCACTGCCCGTGCCTGTTTCCGCTTCAAAGTAATTGGACTTAACCTTGTCCTTATCCACACAAAAGATAATGTCAATGGGCATATCGCCGCTGGCTGTATCAAGCAAGGTAACAAGCTCGTCCGAAACTGTGTAAAGCTGCTCCTCGGTCATATCGAAATACCAATTGAACTTATTTGAAAGAACCGTTATTATGGAGTTTACCATTATTACAATGGCAATAACCAAGGCAATAAAGGCTATATTTATTGTGCCGTATTTAACCTTACGGGACTCTGCAAGGGATTTAAGATTTTTCATTTTCATTTTATCTTTTACCCCCTTATCTATACTTTCGTGACTCAAACACACGCACAGTTAAAAATACGAACACGCCTGCAAAGGACAGGTAATATATAAGCGCGCCTATATCGAATATACCGTAGGTAAATACCTGATACCTTGCATAGATAGACAGCCAATCAAAAATAACTCTGATAGCATAAACCTCAATCATAGAGTTAAAAAGGTTGATGGCAAACATAAACAAAAGGGCAACTATTGTAATAACTATGGCAGCGAATTGGTTTTCCGTCAAGGATGAAACAAAAACGCCAACAGCAATAAAGCACATGCCGATAAGCAAAAGTGCTATTACGTTACCCATAACAAGCGCGGCGTTTGGTCCGCTTGTGTCCTCGCCCACAAACGCGCCCAAGGGAATTAAAAACAAAAGGGACAGCACAACGAAAATGGCAAGCATGGTAAAGGAAGAAAATACCTTACCAAGCACCATTTGTGTTGTTGAAACAGGAGATGTTAACAAAAGCTGCTCTGTTTTTGTCCTTTTTTCCTCACTGAACGATTTCATTGTTAAGATAGGCAAGAATATCATTAATACAAAAATCAATCCCGAAAAATATACGCTTACATCAGCGGACTGTGAAAACACAGTGGAAACCGAGAAAATAACTGCGGAAATAACTAAGGCGCTGGCTAAAAATATGTAGCCTATTGAGGTTGTAAAATAGCTGCGCATTTCTCGCTTATAAATTGCTAACATATTATCTCTCCTTTCCTTGTGTGCTTTGAATAAGTCTTACGAAGACATCTTCAAGCTCCGCTTCAACGCTTTCCATACCCATCATTGGCCATGAATGGCTTGCAAGTGCGTTAAATATAATTTTTCTTACATCAATTGCAGGGTTAGTTTCAAGCAGGTAGCTATATGTATCACCCTCACGAATACCGTCACTTTCAACCCTGAGAATGCCTTGAAGCGTTCTTAACATATTAAGCACCTCTCTGTTTGGACCTGCAACCTTGATTTTCATCTTTGCGCTTTGTCCTACAACACGGTTTAAATCAGCGGTTTTTTCGTTAGCTATCAGCTTACCCTCATTTATAATTATTACTCTGTCGCAAATTGCCTGTACCTCTGACAAAATGTGGGTTGATAAAATAACCGTATGCTTTTTGCCAAGGCTCCTTATAAGATTTCTAATTTCAATAATTTGAACAGGGTCAAGACCAACCGTTGGCTCGTCAAAAATAATGAATTTGGGGTTGCCTATTATAGCTTGGGCAATACCCACCCTTTGACGGTAACCCTTTGAAAGATTTCTTATAAGACGGTCCTTAACGTCAAGGATTTTCACCTTTTCCATAACCTCGTTTAAATGCTCACGCTTGTTAAAGTCGCAGCCCTTTAAATCAAAAACGAAGGAAAGATATTCTAAAACAGTCATATCCACATAAAGCGGTGGCTGCTCAGGTAAAAAGCCGATTTGCTTTTTAACCGCCATTGGCTCCTTAAAAATATCCTTTCCCAAAACGGTAACAGTACCGCTTGTTGCAGACAAGTAGCCTGTAATTATATTCATAGTAGTAGATTTTCCCGCACCGTTAGGACCAAGGAAGCCAACAATCTCCCCCTCTTGTATAGTGAAGGAAATATCATCTACCGCATTTTTGTTTCCGTAGTTTTTAACAAGGTTTTTTATTTCTACCATTGTATATAACTCCTTTTCTCTATATAGGCAACACACAAGCATTATAAATACCGACCCTTAAATAATCCTTATAAGTCCCGCATATATAATACGCGCATATTATCACAAAATAAAGTATAGCATATAAATATACACATTTCAACAAAAATATTTTGGAAAAAGCTATTTTTCAGCTCTTTCTCACCCCTTTCTCACCTATTTATAAAAAATAAAGGTCACGGAAAAGAGTTCCATGACCTTTTTGCTATTAGTTTTCAGCAGTGTATCCAAAAACAACGGGGCATTTTGAATTGTTCCAATCCCTGTCCCAAGCGCTTGGCTGTTCCTTTGCCTCACAGTATATAGTAAGGCTGTCACATCCAAGGAATGCATAGCTATATATATTTGTTACGCTGCTTGGTATTACAATGCTTGTTAACGCCGTGCAGCTTTGGAAGGCATAAACGCCGATAGCCTCTACTCCGCTTGGCACGGTTACGCTTGTCAGCTTGTCACAGCAGTTGAATGCGTAATTGGCTATTTCCTTTACAGGATAGCTTGTACCCTTGTAGGTTATATACTCGGGGACGTTTGCCGCTTCAACAGATGCAGGCTGTACCTCAACAATTGCTCTGCCGTCACAAATTGAATATCTGATACCGTCTATTACTGTGTAAATGCTTCCGTTTGCTGCAACATCATTGTTTTTACAGTTCCATACAACAGGATAGTCATAAGGATTCCACTCTCCATACCAGCCACTGCTTTTTTCATCACTTGCCTCTGCATAAAGCGTTACGCAGGAGCAAGCATCAAAGGCATATCTGCATATGCTAACAACGCTTAACGGTACTGTTACGCTTGTCATATTTTTGCATCCTGAAAAGGCGTACTCATATATAACCCTTGTGCCCTCGTTTATCGTGCAGGAGCTAATGCCCTTGTCCTTTGCCTTAATAAGCACTGCGTATGGGTTTTCTTGATTTCCAAGATAAAGACCGTTTTCGTACTCATTGTATGAAAGGCTTTCACAATTTTCAAACACAGATGAAGCTATGCTTGCTACGGTGCTTGGCATTTCTACATTCGTTAGGTAGGTGCAGCCGTTAAACGCACTTGAATTTATGGTAGTTAAGCCATTTGGCAGTTTAATATCCTTTAAGCTTGTGCAACCGTAAAAGGCATAATTGCCTATTTGGGTTATGCCCTTGGGCAAATTAATGTCCGTTAAGCCTTCACAGTAAGCAAAAAGGTGTGTATCTATTTCGGTCAAGCGGCTTCCTTCGCCAAACTTAACCGTTTTCAAGCTCGCACAATCGCTAAACGCACCTGAGCCAACGCTTGTTATATAGCTTGGTATCTCAATTTCTTCCAATTTTTCACAAAATTGGAATGCGTTTTCAGCAATACCGACTACCGAATATTCCTCATCCTTATAGATTATACTTTCAAAAATTGCAAATTCCGTAATTTTTGAGCTCTGCCTCATAACCGTTGCCTTGCCGTCTAATATACCGTACCTTGCACCGTCAAGCTCTACGTATATATATCCGTCACTTGCCACATCATTATTTTCGCAATTCCAAACAACAGGAACAGAGGCTTCCTTCCATCCGCTATCCCAGCCGTTCGGCTCATCTTGTGCTTCACAATAAATTGTCATTGCATAAACGCCTGTAAATGCACAATCCCCCATGCTAACAACGCTACTTGGTATTGTTATGCTCATTAAATTTTGGCAATTCCAAAATGCGTACGCACCTATTTCTTCAACGCCACTTGGTATAGTTATATCCTTTAAATTTGCACATCCGCTAAAAGCCCTGTCTCCCACCGTCTTTAAGCTTTCAGGCAACGTTATGCTTGTAAATGCGGTGTTATCCTTAAATGCATCACTTGCTATTGTAGTTACACCCTCGGGAATTACAACACTTGTTAAATTGCCCGAGTTATATCCGTTTTTATATGCAAAAGCAAATGAGCCTATTTCTTTAACAGGCAAGTTTTCATATTCGCCGGGTACATAAAGAACCGTTTCAGCATTGAACTGACTTATTCCTGTTAGGATTTGGTATGTTTTGTCCTCGCTTAAAGAAAAGTAAAGCTTTGTTTCCTCTGCGCTTGAATTTCCTCCCTCGGAGCCACCATTTCCCGAGTCGCCGCTTGGCTTTTTGTCATCTTCACTATTATTTGTAGAGCTGTCTGTTTTTCCGCTGTCGGCACTTTGCTCACTGTCCTCTTTTTCATCATTATCATTTTCGTCATCATCATTTCCCGAGCATGCGGTAAGGGTAAATGACAAAAGGATACAAAGTACCAAAATTAATGTAAAAAGTAATCTTTTTTTCATTTGATTCTTCCTCGAATATAAGAATTTAAGCAAGTAAATTATACAACACACCCATTTTTTTGTCAACACAAATTACAAAATTGATTTACGCACTTGATATTTAAAATAAATTATGATAATCTAAAATAAGTATCAAGGTAGAGGAGAATTTTTATGTCAAAATCTTATTGGATATGGCACCCGGGTGCTTTTGAATTATATCATAGCATGCTTTTACACAACAGGCGCACAAGCGCAAAGACCGTTACAGAAAACGGAGTTAAGACAAGAAAAAGCGCATATTACCCACCTATGTGGCGTGTTGACGGACCGCCGCACAACGCGGAGCTTATGAAAAAGGCAACTATTGACAACGAGGAAGTAATTGAGCTTTTTTCAAATACGGACGACTGCGCAATTCGTGTTGACGGTAAAAAATATCCTAAAAACACAAAAATCACCCTTTTCCCCGGTGAACACACAGTTGAATTAATGGGCTTTAAGGCAGAATCCTTCCCTGCTTTTTACATAAAAGGAAATGTATTTAACACCGACAGGACTTGGACAACCTATAACAACAACTGTCAGCCAAACCGCCACGCAGGTCAAAGCGAGCTTTATACCGACCCACACGACAATGTGGAAATTTTCAAGTTTAAATATGAAAAAATGCTCCCTGTGTCTAAAAAAGCGGTCAACGGCGGCGTTCTTTACGACTTTGGACGTGAAAAATTCGGTAAGATTATAATAGAAAACGCACAAGACGGCGAGTATCTTTTTAGCCTTGGCGAAAGCTATGAGGAGGCACTTGATATTGACTTTTGTCAGCTTTGTGTAAATGCAACCGTAAAGGACGGAAATTTCACCTCTGTCCCTGTTGCATTCAGATACATTTTTGTGCCAAATATTGACACTCCCCTTGACATTTCTCTTGATTTTGAGTATTTGCCTCTTGAAACAAGGGCGAGCTTTGAGTGCGATGATGATCTTGTAAATCAACTATGGAAAACCTGCGAATACACAATGCTTTTAAATTCCCGTGAAGGCTTTTTTGACGGTATAAAGCGCGACCGCTGGGTATGGAGCGGAGATGCCTACCAAAGCTATTTTGTAAACTATTATCTTGCTTTTGATAAGGAAATAGTTAAGCGTACCATCCGTATTCTTCGTGGGGCAGAGCCTATGTTGAAGCATATTAATACTATTTGCGATTACACATTTTATTGGCTTTGCAGTATTTGGGACTACTATTTCTTTACAGGAGATAAGGGTTTTGTTTTTGACATTTACCCCGATATGTTAGAGGTTTTGCGTTTTGTGGAGGGGAGATTATCCCCTGACGGTATGTTTGACCGCAAGTCTGATGACTGGGTATTTATGGACTGGTCCACCTTTGACCCCGCAGGTCCTATGTGCGCGGAGCAAATGGTGCTTTGCAAATCATACAAATCCGTTTCCTTATGCGCCTCTCTTGTTGGTGATACGGTAACAAGGGAAAGGACAGAAAAGCAAAGCGACTATATTAAGGAGCAAATAAACAAGCTTTATTGGTGTGAAGAAAAGGGCGCTTTTATTGACGACTACAATTCAGGCAGAGAAAACGTAACCCGCCACGCAAATATATTTGCAATTCTTTTTGACTTGACAAGTGAGGACAGGAAAAAAAGTATTGTTAAAAATGTAATTTATAATAAGGAAATAACACCTATTACAACCCCATACTTTGAGTTTTATGAGCTTGACGCTATGTGTAGCATTGGCGACTTTAAATATATGACGGATATGCTAAGCTCCTATTGGGGCGGCATGCTCCGCTTAGGCGCTACAACCATTTGGGAGGAATTTGACCCCACTAAAAATGGCATTGAGCATTATGAAATGTACGGTGGAAAATATGAAAAGAGCCTTTGCCACGCTTGGGGGGCATCTCCAATTTATCTCCTTGGTAAATATGCATTAGGTGTTTATCCAACGGATGTAGGATATTCTAAATATGAGGTTAAGCCAAATTTAATGTCCTTTAAGCACTTCAAGGGCGCAGTGCCAACACCAAACGGCACGGTAACAGTTGAAATGAACGCAGACCACGTTACCGTTTTATCGAAAATAGACGGTGGCACGCTTGTGTTAGGTGAGAAAAAATATTCAATTGAGAAAGGCAAAGAGTTAACAGTAGCCTTATAAAAACAAAAGCCTTCTACTGCAAAATACCGCAGTAGAAGGCTTTTTGTATTAAATTTTCATTTTGCTTCTTCCCCATCACAGGGTAAATGCTTTAAGAACAAAATTAAGCTTGGCAAGGCAACAACCGCCGACACTGCATAGGCTATGGGTTGAGAAATTTGTATGCCTGTTACCCCAATAAATCTTGGCAAAATCAAACACAGGGGTATGAAAATTAAACCGCTGTGCAAGGCAGATAGTAAAAGTGCGGGCACGCTTTTTCCCACGCTTTGAAACAGCATATTGCTAACAACGCAAGCGGGAAAAACAATCAGCGCCATGCAATAATACCGTAGGGCAACGCTTCCAATTTCAACAACTATCCTTTCCCCTTCGCCAAAAAGACCGATGATTTGCGGTGCAAAAATGAAGCAAACAACCGCAATTATTCCAATAAGGCCCGTGCCTAAGCCAAGGGTAAACAAGGATGCTTTTTTAACCCTTGAATACTTGCGCGCACCGTAGTTAAAGCCCGAAACAGGCTGAAAGCCCTGTCCTATTCCAAGACCCACGCTGAATATAAGGTGTGAGGTCCTACCTACATAGCCCATAGCGGCAATTGCCTCATCCCCAAAGGGCTCAGCCTGTATGTTAAGCACCATTGTGGAAATACTGTTTAAGCCCTGCCTTGCAAAGCTTGGCAAGCCCGTAACTATTATTTCCAAAAGTGGACGGTAAAAGCCACGTATATGATGAAAGGACAGCTTGCTTTGTGTTTTGTTCAAGAGAAAGACAGACAAAAGAACAAGAAAAGAAATATACTGTGAAATTGCAGTGGCAAGCCCAGCCCCTGTAATTCCCATATCCAAGGCAAAAATAAACACAGGGTCAAGGATAATGTTTAAAACGCCGCCTAAGGTTAGACCTATCATAGCAAATGAAGCCATACCCTCATACCGTAAAATATTGTTTAGCACGCAGCTTGCTGTCATAGCCGGGGCGGCAATCAAAATCCATCTGCCATAGTCCTTGGCATAAGGCAAAATCGTTTCCGTACTGCCTAAGAGGCGCATAAACGGCTCTAATAAGCACAGCCCAAGGGTAAGAATAAGCATTCCGCAGGCAATACTGGTAAAGAAGCTTACCGAAGCATATCGGCTTGCCTCTTTTTTGTCCCCCCGACCTAACAGACGGCTGATTTTACTTCCTGCTCCGTGACCGAACATAAAGCCGAATGCCTGCAAAATTGACATAATTCCAAATACAACGCTTGTTGCTCCACCTGCGGAGACGTCAATTTTACTGACAAAATAGGAGTCCGCCATATTATAAATATTGGTAATAAGCATACTAATGGTTGTTGGTATTCCCAAGCTGACAACAAGCTTTGGTATTGGCGTTTCCGTCATTTTTTTAAGTCTTGCTTCACCGTTCATATGCTCACCTCCAAAATTCAACATCACATATTAAATATTAGCACATTAGAATTTTTTTGTCAATTAAAAATATATAAAATCACCGCAGAAGCAATAGCTCTGCGGTGATTCAACTTATCTCATCTTCTTTAATTTAAGGGCTGCCTTTACCTTTTCAACTATACCGTTTGCGTTAAGTCCAAAGTATTCAAGCAAGTCCTTGCCTGCGCCTGATTTACCAAATTGGTCAGGTACACCGTGCTTTACAACAGGAACAGGGCAAATTTCAGAAAGTGCCTCTGCAACTGCGCTACCAAGACCGCCTAATACATTATGCTCCTCGGTAGTTACAATAGCACCTGTTTGCTGCGCCTCTGTAAGCAAAAGCTGTGTGTCAAGCGGCTTTACTGTATGCATGTTAATAACGGATGCGGAAATGCCCTCGCCACGCAAAATCTCTCTTGCGATAAGCGCCTGCTCAACCATCAAGCCGTTTGCTACGATAGTAACATCAGTACCGTCAGCTAACTTAACACCCTTGCCGATTTCAAACTTGTAGTCCTCATTATCGTTAATAACGGAAACGGGAAGTCTGCCAAAGCGGATATATACAGGACCGTTATACTTAATTGCCGCTTCAACTGCGCATCTTGCCTCAATTGCGTCAGCAGGGTTCATAACAACCATACCGGGAATTGTACGCATAAGCGCCATATCCTCGCAGCACTGGTGTGTAGCACCGTCCTCACCAACGCTGACACCGCCGTGTGTTGCACAGATTTTTACATTCAAATGTGGGTAACCGATAGAGTTTCTAACCTGGTCAAAGCTTCTACCCGCTGCAAACATTGCAAAGGTAGATGCAAATGGGATTTTACCTGCGGTTGCAAGACCTGCGGCAACGCCAAACATATTGTTTTCCGCAATACCGCAATCAAAAAACCTTTCAGGAAATTTCTTTTTAAATACGCAAGTTTTTGTTGCCTCTGCCAAGTCGGCATCTAAAACGACAATGTCATTATATCTTGCGCCAAATTCAGCCAAAGCGTTACCGTACGCTTCTCTTGTTGCTATTTTATCAGCCATTTTACGATACCTCCTTAAAGTGTAGCCTTATATGCTTCAAGCTCGCTTTTAGCTTGGTTATACTGCTCCTCATTTGGAGCCTTACCGTGCCAGCCCGCTTGATTTTCCATAAAGGAAACGCCCTTGCCCTTAACCGTTTTTGCAACGATAACGGTAGGCTTGTTCTTTGTGTTTCTTGCTTTTTCAAATGCTTCAAGAATTTCTTCAACATTATGTCCGTCAATAGAAACGACGTTCCAGCCAAACGCCTTAAACTTGCTTGGGTAAGGCATTGTATTCATAACATCCTTAACCGCACCGTCAATTTGCAAGCCGTTATTATCTATAATCAGGCAAAGATTGTCAAGCTTATAGTGGGCTGCGAACATTGTCGCTTCCCAAATTTGACCCTCTTGGCTCTCACCGTCACCAATCATAACGTATGTACGGTAGTCCTTACCGTTTAGCTTTGCTGCCAAAGCCATACCGCAAGCAACGGAAAAGCCTTGACCCAAGGAGCCTGCGGACATGTCAATGCCCTTCATAGTTTTCATATCAGGATGTCCCTGTGTTAAAGAGCCGAGCTTTCTAAAATTTTTCAGCTCTTTTATATCAAAATATCCACGCATTGCCATAGCTGTATAAAGTGCAGGGCAGGAGTGTCCCTTTGAAAGCACAAACCTGTCTCTATTAGGGTCAGCGGGCTTCTTAGGGTTTATGTTAAGCTCTGAAAAGTATAGACATGCCAAAACGTCAGCCGCTGACAAAGCACCGCCCGGATGCCCTGATTTTCCGTTATAAACCGCCTCAACAGCGCCAAGTCTTATATCAACTGCTTTTTTCTTCAAATCTAAAATCTTCTCGTTGTCCATTTTGAACCTCCGAATAAAAATATATATGATATTTTATCACCTTTTTTATTGGATGTCAATATTATATATAAAAGTTTAATTTGTATTATTTTCCGCTTTTATGCAGTTTTTAAATTTTTGTAGATAATCAATCTTCTTTATTACGCTTCCGCGGTAGTCATCAACTATCCACATATATGAGTTGTACATTTGTACAACACCCCCTGTTACGTATAGGACAATTTGAAGTCCGTTCCATATTAGAGAAGCCACATTTACCTCGCTTGACAAGGAAACTCCAAAGTAACCGAAAATTATTGCCATTATTAGCTTAATTAAAATATCGGATGCGTTTCTTTGTGTGGTAAACTCCCTTTTGCTTTTACCAAAATCAAATGGGTCGTTTGCCTTTACTCCGTCAGAGGTTAGATTAGATGACACAAGAGGCTTTAATTTCACACGCAAAGCCTTTTTGTATGCCCGCAATTTAGCCTTTTCCTGTGCATCCTCTCTGTGATGCGATCTATGTATCAAATGCCTTCCTCGGTTCTGTTCTTCACAGCCATCATTTTTCGGTGCCCCCAACTCGCTTTTTAGTAGAGTTGGGGATTTGGCGTTTCCTTCCTCGTCAAAGTAGTCGCTGTACTTCATTCCCTCTCTTGCCAAAATGCGTGTGCGGACCTCTTTTAAAGCTCTTTTGTTTTCATTTTCGCAAAAGGTATCAAGCTTGTCTATGTAAGGGGAAATTTCCTCAACTGCTTTTGCGTGCAGCTCGTTTGTGGCAATTGTACGCTCGTCCTCGTCCCCCTTTCGCACTCCGATTGAACGAAACACACCGTTTATCATAATGCCTACAATAAGACTTAAAACACCTGAGCCAATTATTTCATAAACGCTTTTTCCGCTTTTGGAAATGTTAATAAGAGAGCTTGCCACATAAACGATTGATATCAAGGCAACCACTATGTACCCTGCGTTTTTGTAAAACATTTCTGTAAAATTGTTCTTTTTCATTTTTATTTTTCTCCTTAGTGTTATTACTCACTTTGCTCGTAGTGATATTCTTCTTTGAAGAGTGATATTACTCGCTTTGCTCGTAGTGATATTCTATTTGATTTAAGCTTGGTATAGCCAAATATCACTGCGTTAGCAATATCACTGAGCGTGCTCAATATAACTTGCGAAGCAAATAGAGTTGACAACCGTCAATGGTTGTCACACCCGTCCGTTCAAAGCCTTCTCAATTTCTCTGCTTGTAATTTGCGCGGTTTTCTCGGCTATTCGTTTTTCCTTTTCTCTTTTTATGTAGTATTGGCAAATCATATCAAGCACCTCACCCACCAAGGCAAGAAAGGAAAATACAATTAGGTCATTAAGCACCCTTTCCAAAAGGTAGCACATAACGGTAACAAGTCCAAAAAGCACCGCCCTGCTTGGCATTTTTAATTTGCCCATAACCTTTAAAAATACGATTACGCAAAGGCAAATAAGCCCTGTTGTAATTTTCACCTTATCGGGCACTGTTACAAAGTACCTATCCGCATTTACAAAAAAGTAAATAGCCACAGGAAAAACGCTAACTAAAAAGGAAAGCAAATATAATAGTGGAATTTTAAGCCCTTTCACCCTTTTCACCTCATTCCTCGGACGAGCACTGCTCGCTCCTACCATCCATTTCTGTATTTGTGCCTTCATCGGCGGAGACAGAGTCACCACCTCGTTTTGCGTTTTCTAAAAGCAGTGCCATTTTCTTGCCCTTGCCGCTTTTGATAACCTCCTCGTTTGCTGAAAAGCCAAGGGACAAAATCTCTGCCAAAAGCTCGCACTCTTTTGTTAACTCTTTAATTTTTTCTTGCAAGTCGGGCACGTTCTTTACAAGCTCCTTTATCTTTTCCGCCTTTGCTTCTATATGGGCAACACCGCTTTCAAAAAAGTATGCCCTCTCCTTTGCCTCGCTTGAAAATGCTTCCTTGGTGTCCTTTAAGCCCTTCAAGCTCTTGGCTATTACGCCTATGGTGGTTATAAGGGCAATTATAGAGGTTAAAACCCCAACAACCACAGGCACAATTTTGTCTTGTATGTATGCTTTTACATTAATGCTTGTCTCTGTCCCGTTTACCGTTTCCGCAAAGCAGGAAATACATAAACAAAAGCAAAGCACCAAGGCAAAAGCTAAAAATAATACCTTTTTCATCTTTCCTTTTCCTCCGCTTTTACTTGTTCTACGAATTTATTATATTCCTCAAATTCAAGAGGCTTTGTGTCCCTTTGTCGAATAATGGCAATTTCATCGTCAACCGAGTAAACCGCCCTTATCCTTGCAATTACCCTGTCCTTGTACGGTAAAGACTCTACTTTTTCAACAATGTCAAGCTCACCGGGATATGCATCTCTTGCTCTTGCTATTACTGTTTTGTTACTCATCTGCTTCAATCCCCCATAATGTAAATTTACTTCCTGCTACCCATTTTCTCGCTCCATCCTCAGGTAACAATGTACATAGTTTTATGCCTGTTATAGGATATTCAGCTACATCGGCAGTCGGTGGTATCCTAACCTCTCTCGAAACACCAACTTGTGAGTTCCAAGCACCTCCTGAACTACTTGTATTACACCAAGTACTGATAAATCCGTCAGGCTCACGGCTCATTTGACACATAAATCCACGTTCAGCGGTTGCAGTAAGTCCCACAGTTGCATTAGATAAAATAGACGTCCCATCACCGTTAACTGTTACATATACATACAATGTTGATTTCGACCCGTCAACAAAACCCGCTTTTTCCGATGTAATATAAAACTCAGAAAGATTAAGGTTTAAAAACTCTACAACAGAACTGTCTTCGTCTAATGTTAAGGTTGCTATTTCCTCATATACTTTTTGCACCTTTTTATCCGTGTAGCTTTGTGCTTCTTGGATTGCTTCATTTTTTGAATTATCAATAATGTCATCATATACTTCACTAAATGCTGCAAATTCTGCACGAACGCCACCTGATGTTATAGGGTTTTCGCTATCCGGTGTAGGCTTTGTGTCGAAAGTCAGCTTGTCTTGCTTGTTATTTATTAATGATGCCAAGCCTGATGCAACCGCATCTAATTCCTCCCTTTCAACAAAAACGCTTGCATCAATACCGCTTTCAATAGCTATTAAAGCCTTGTCAATGCCTTCGCAATAATAAATGCCGCCAACCTCTGCTATTGGCAGATTTCCCGACGCCACATCATCAATGGTTACAGAAACGGCAAGAGCCTTATACGAGCCGTCACCAACGATAAAGTCAGGGCAGTTTTTGTCGGTTGCTATCATAAAATCACCAACATTTACCTCTGCGTACATTAAAGTACTTAATACATCTCTAAAATCTAAGGCTACGTGCACCTTGCTTTTTCCGCTTGCCAAGCTATAAGCGTTTTCTGCGGTTTCGCTCGCATTTGCTGCTCTTATAGCTGCATCCCTTAAATCGCTTGACATTTGGTATATCAAATCTCTTATATCGGTATGAGCTTGTGAATTTTCACTATGCTCATTAATTTGTGCCAAAAGCCTGCTTTCTATCAAGCTTGTAAATTTTGCCGTAAGCTCTTCACGACCGGTTAAAATGTCGCCTTCAAGGCTTTGTATTGCCGTATCCATATCCGCCTCAATATCGCTTAAATGGATATTGAATTTTTCTGCCATTACGGTTATAAAATCATAAAAATATTTTTTGATTTGCGCCGCCCCCATTCCCTTTTGATAAGGGGAGTCGCTTAACGCATACGGGGAATTAGCCAAAATTTGATTGACTTCCTCTCCCGTTAAATTGTATTTTTCCTTCATTTAATCACTCCTTAACTATAAATTAAAGATATACTGTCTATTCCAAGCTCTCTGCCGCTACTTGAATATACCCATAGCCTTATATAGTCGAAATTTCTTTCAAGACAGTTTATCCTTATACTTTTCTTAAACCTTGGATTGAAGCTGAAATCCTTGAAGTCCGTTCCCTCAAAATCCATATACGAGCCTATTGTAAGCTCCTTTGAAAAAGCGCTTCTCCTTGTTTCGTAGCCTATCCTTAGCTTGCATCTTGTATCCGCTGTCGGTGTGAATATTATACCGCAAAGGGTTTTATACCCGTTTACTCCTAAATCTATTACGGGCGTATAAAGCTCGCACTCTATGTCCCTTTTGCGCCTTACAATAACCCTTTCAACCCTTGTAAGCTTTAAGGTTGCAGGTCTGTCACCATAAAAAAGCGTCTTCACGCCACCCACGGTTTTAACCGTATATTCTGTATTTTCGTCCTTTTTTATGTAAAGAGACAACCGACAGCTTTCTCCAAGACCAAGGTTGCCACAAAAAACAGTGGATGCACACGGATCAACATCTATAAGCTGACCGCTATAAACCTGATACCCTTCGCTGTCTATTAAAAGCACCTCTTGTCCTTCCCATAAATCAACATAGCCGTAGCTGTCAAAAAAGCTTTCACTCGGAACCTTGATTTTGTTGTCAGCCTTAGTATATACACACTCGCTTAAATATAAATAATGCGGATCTAAGCTTATTTTAGTTCCATCCTGCACGCCTATTGCATAGTTAAATGCTACGGTAGTAGGGCTTGCTTCACGAATGACAAAATCGTTTTCCTTGTCTGTTAACACATAGTCTTGCCTGTCTGTATAGCCACTGTCAAACACCGCAACGTCTCCGTTTTTTCTGCCCATATAAATATTACCGTTTATTGACGCAGCATAGGATGCATCACAGTTGTCAAACATCCACCATTCGTACTCTTTTTCTTGGTCATTCCCTGCAATATAGACACGTCCCCCGACAAAAAGGTAATATGCTCCGTCGTGAACGCAGGCAACCGCCTCATCCATATCCTCCAAATCAAGCTTACTAAGCTCACGGTTAATGGGGGTACTTACGGTATATAATCTTGTATTTGTGTTTTCCTCAACGCTTTTGTCA
Organism: Clostridia bacterium; assembly: GCA_017623975.1. GTDB lineage: Bacteria > Bacillota > Clostridia > Oscillospirales > CAG-272 > RGIG2000. Next base: position 28,273 of record JAGANX010000043.1, on the reverse strand, counting down.
CTTGCCAAGAAAACACCGTGCTTATTGTAAGACAAGCAGTCATAGCCTATACGCTTTGTCACAAAGGAGCTTATGCTTCCGTAAGAGTCAGAGCTTGGGAAAATCTCGTGCCTTGTTCCGTCATCCCCAACCTCTAACCTATAAAAGCTATCCCTTTTATATACCGCCAAGGCGCTTTGTGCCATTGGTACTAATGCTGTGATTTTTTCTGTTTCACCACCAACGGTAACAGCTCCGTTTTTGGGGAAATAAACGCATCCGTCCTTTTCCATAGCGCAATAAATTTTACTTGTGCCGCAACAGACCGCCATTACGCTTCCCCCTGATTTCAGTGAAATTTGTGCCATTGCTTCTATACTGTCAATTTGGGTGTCAACCCCTTCCTTTGATACGTAAGTAACACTAATATTATCCGTGTCCTTTTGATAAGTGGGTGCCTCAAAGCTTAAAGTAAGCTCGTTTCCGTTTGTAACCCTGCACGAAAGATTGGCACCGCCTACATTTATAGTGTCACCGTACATATCAACCGGTGTGGCAACCGCATTTATGCTTTTTTCAGTTAAGCTGTCTGTATAAAAATTCACAGTTACAACGGTGTTTACCTCTTGACCGCCTTTGCTTGTGCCTATGTATTCCGTTGAATACGGGTCGTACGTATCCGTGCTTTTTCTTACCCTGAACGAAGCGGTTAAGCTAAATGGCTTTCCGTATGCTACCTTAGAATCAAGCAAAAATTTGTGCATAAAATCACTGTTTTTTACTCCACGCAGCTTGTTAATTCTTTTACTGCATATTAGGTTAGGGCTTTCATTTTTTTCGTATTCAAGCCCGGAGTTAATATCACCTATTCCCACAGCGGTTACGGGAATATATGAAAGGTCGCTTTCAAAGGCATTTTTCACACTTGTTCCATCATAAATTAAAAGCTGACCCATACCGCCAAGCCAAAGCACTCCTGCGTGCATTTGTCCTGTGCTTTTTTTGTTTTTCAAGGTAACACCCGAGTCAAGAGGGATTTGAGATATATCCTTTAAATCGTAGCTGCATTCATATAAATAGGAATCTGCGTGAATTATTAAGGAGGATTTTTCCTTGCCCTTATATTCATAAATTCCGTTTATAGCATATGGCTGATATGTATAGCCTCTAAAATTGTAAAGATTTCTCCACCCTCTACGCTTTTTCGCTATCCCTTCTTCAATAACCATATTTTTCATATAGCTCATACCCTTGCCGTTTTCGTCACTCAGCTCAACTCCGGATAGCCCCTTTATTGTGTAAATTGTTTGCTTTGCCATTTTATCACTCCATTGAATATTCTATTTGAAAGCATTGGTGGCAAAGGGGCTTTGCTTTTTCAAGCGTATTTATAGCTTCAAAAAAGTTTATCCTTGCTTCCTTTGCCCTTTCCTTGTCCTCTCGCCATAAAAGCTCCGACATTACAAAATAAGGTATAGCCTCACATACGTTATCTGCTATTTCTACCTCGTAGCTGTCACTTGTCATTCTTGTAATGCGAGGGATTTTAGAGTAATAAACAACGGTATAGACGTTGCCTTTTTGCTTTGTATAAAGCTTATTGCCAAGCACGGTACAGTGGCAGGCATAGGTTTTTTCGTCCCTGTGGCAAAGCAGTCTTTCCAAGGTTAAAAAGTCACCCTCCACATCAATTTCCACCTTGCCGTCTATCGTTCTTTTGCAAAGTGAGCCAGCCTTATCAACGCACTTAATTGGGCTTAGCCCCTTTGCCTCAATTTGAGCAAACGCCCTGTTAATAGCACCTATGCAAGTCTCCAAAAGCCCCTCGAAATTTGAGCTTGACTTTAACTCATAAATTGCCCTTTCCACGCCTGCCCCTTGGGTGTCGTCAAACCTTATCCCTATATCAGGATACATAAGAGACAAGGCTTGTATTTTGATTTCTCCTAAGTTCATAAATACTCCTTATAAGTTTGGCTCAATCCAACAAGATATAGCATTTGGATTGAGCCATACGTTTGATTAAAAGCTTTCAAAGGTCCTTTCCTTCGGTTCCTCCTCGCCGCTGTCCTTCAATTTGTTCCCCGTTGTATCACGAATGAAGACCGCCGCCTGAGTATCCCCGTTGGATGCCTTTAAAACCTGTGCTATCAAGATTGCTTCTTGATATGTGATCTTTTCGCCAAGAGGTGTTTTCTTCACCGCCTCAGCAACAGTTTCGGGAGCTATAACCATGGAAAGAATTTCCGTTAAGGCTTTTTTGAACCTTTCATTTTTGCGCTTCTTCGGACGTCCTCTTTTTGTTGTAAAAGCGCTGTTTTGTAAAGCTTCGTTTACCTTTGCCACCGCATCACCCTTTTGATTTAAGCATTCTTCGTTTTTTTCGGGAGTTAAGGCCCCATTACCTTCCTTTATCAAAAATTCAAGTGTCAATGGCTGTTTTTTTCCTTCCCATGATTTTCTCCTTTCCTGTTTGCATCCTTTTTGCAAGGCTTTCAACCTGCACCGCGATGCATTTCGTTCCCCGTGATTTAATTATGACAGAAAAAAGTGCCCCCAACTGCCCCTCTTTTGCCAAAACGAAAAATTTCTGCATTTTTTGACAATATTTTCGTTTTCCATTGACATTATCATAAGGAAACCTTTATAATAAATACATAAAAAAGCCTTGGCGTTTTAAAAGCCAAGGGGATATGGAGATTTTATGAAAAAAGTAGTTTTATTAGGTGATTCCATTCGTTTGTGGGGCTACGGCACAAAGGTTCCCCAGCTTCTCGGTGAAGAATATGAGGTTTATCAGCCTGAGGACAATTGCCGCTTTGCAAAATATACCCTGCGCGGTCTTTTCGATTGGCAGGACGGTATCAAGGGGGCAGACGTAATCCACTGGAATAACGGACTTTGGGACTGTACTGAAATTTTTGATGACGGTCTTTTCACAAGCGAGGAAGAATATATAGAAAACATGGTGCGTATTGCAACACTGTTAAAAAAGGTTACACCAAATGTTATTTTTGCCACAACAACGCCTGTTTGGGATGAATTTGAATGGACACATAATGACAAAATCAACCGTTTTAATGAAATTATCGTGCCAAGACTCAAAGAAATAGGCATAAAAATAAACGACCTTCACTCAGCCGTTTCCAAGGATATACATAAATATGTAAAGGAATGTGACAAAATCCACCTCTCCCAAGAGGGCATCGACCTTTGCGCCGATTTGGTTGTAAAAGCAATAAAGGAATTTGAATAATCACTTCACATTAAAATAAAAACCGATGCTATTTTTGTAGCATCGGTTTTGTTTATTAAATTTTTCGGCTTTCTTTGCGGAACCGCATTGTGTATGATTGGTAGCGAAGACGGTCTGATAAATATTTATCTTCAAAGGAATCGGAGTGTTGCCAAGTACCCTTAAAGTCGCTATCTCTTACCTCCGGCATACAATCAAGGCTTGGTAATTGCTCTTTTGGTAAAACTTCTACTGTATCTTTACCCAAAATAACTTCCAAAGATGCATATAACCAATCGGTAACGCCTATGTATTGTTCACCCGCTTTTAGTCTAGCAGGTAAAAACTCTCCGTCTTTTATTTGCTCACAAGCAGATATAATATCAGCTTTTGAAAGAGTAATTTTTTCACTTACGCCGTATGGCTTATCTAAAAATCCGTACACGTCCCCGCACAAATGCTCTTCCTTTCCCAGAAGGAAATCACGGCAAGCAAGTACCATATCACAGAGGGAAAGTGACAAAGGACTTTGCACTGGGAAAAGCCTTTCATTTAACTGTTCATAAAGTTGCGGCACATCACTCACCTTTACAACTCTTTCTCCCTCTTTTTCCAGTTCGGCTGCTAGTTCTGAATAAGTGATAATTCTAAAGCGGGAGTCACTTTTAATCATCCTTATAAGTTTGCGCATATTGTTAAGGACAGTTTTGGTAATTTCCTCGTCTAAATCAGGCGCTTCTACCCACTCGCCAAAAGGAACAAGGTTTTCCTTATGATAGTTAATTGCATCCCAAAAGTCCGCCTTAATTATCATATTTGGATGGGTGTAGATAACTGCCCTTTCTCGCTTGGCAAGCTCGTCAAGCTTTTCTTTAATTTGTTCATCCGTTGCATCACGCAAAAACCATTCAATACCAAAAGCATAATATGCGTGGAAAATATTGCAATAGTATGCGCCCGTACCCCACTCTGTATCGCAGAAGGTGTCAGCATAAATAGGAATACCCATTTTATGATAGCCGTACATAGCAACATAGGACTTTTGGTTACCGGGTGGGCAAGCCGCCCATACCCTATCTACCCCAAGGACTTCTTTTATATACTCTACCCCCAAAGTTTCTTGTTTTATAAGTTCTGCCTCTGCCTCTTCAAAGTTTTCAATATCTGTATATTCATTAATCATAGGATGCAAAGTGTGACCGTAAGTATGCGTGCCGATTTCGTGATGAGATAAAGCATCAATAACATCCTGCCTTCCCCATTCTTTTAACTGTTTTGCAAGCAAACCAACAACGCAAAAGCAACCTTTAACTCCTTCTTCACGGAACAAATTAGCCTCATATAAAATACCGTCTGCCGCCCTTGACGATGTAAAGTCCTCTGTATCAAAGGAAAAAATAATATCTGTCATAATTTTTCTCCATATATAAATATTACCTTAATTTTAGCATACATTCTTATGATAGTCAAGCACGCAATTTTGCATTATACCTCTCAATTCACTCGGGTACCGCATTTTGCATTTTGCCCCTTGCATCTTGCATTAAAAAAGCCACCGATGGTGGCTTTTTTGTTATCTGTTAAGGTCTTCTACGAAAAGTTCGCGAACAGCATTTGGGTCTTCCTTTGGTGCCGGGTTATACTTTTCCTTTAAGAACTTTGTAGCAACCTGTGGGAAAAGAGCGTAGGAAAGAACGTCCTCGTCGCACTTTGCAAGGTCACCCGCCTCTTTTCTATACTTTTCAAGTTCAGGCTCGATTAAGTCAGCAGGACGGCACTCAATAATTGGTTCATCCCCAATTGCCTTCTTTCTAACTTCTTCATTCACTTCGCCCGGAACCTTACCGTATTCGCCCTTTAAAAGTCCCTTGGACTCCTTTGTAACCATCTTATATCTTTCGCCCGTCAAAACATTGAACACAGCCTGTGATCCAACGATTTGGCTTGTAGGTGTTACAAGCGGTGGATAACCGAAATCTTTTCTAACCCTTGGCACTTCAGCCAAAACATCATAGTACTTATCCTCAGCCTTAGCTTGTTTAAGTTGAGAAATAAGGTTAGAAAGCATACCACCCGGAACTTGATAAAGAAGTGTGTTAGGGTCAACATTCAATACCTTTGGGTCAAGTGAGCCTTGTTCCTTAAGTTTTTTAGCAACTTCACGGAAATGCGCTGCCGCCTCATTCAAGTCAGCAAGTTTAATTCCTGTGTCGTACTCTGTACCCATAAGAGTTGCAACCATAGCCTCGGTAGATGGCTGTGACGTACCGTTGGCAAGTGGGGAAAGAGCTGTGTCGATAATATCAACGCCTGCTTGGATTGCCATAAGGTAAGTCATATCACCTGTACCTGTGGTGTTGTGTGTGTGCAAGTGAATCGGAACCTTAATTTCCTTTTTCAATGCTGATACAAGCTCATATGCTGTATATGGCAAAAGCAAGTTAGCCATATCCTTAATACAAATTGTGTCAGCACCTCTGTTTTCAAGCTCCTTTGCAAGCTTAACAAAATATTCAAGGTTATGAACAGGGCTTTCTGTATAAGAGATAGCCGCCTCGCAGTGTCCACCGTATTTCTTTGTAGCCTTCATTGCAGTTTCAATGTTTCTTACGTCATTAAGAGCATCGAAAATACGGATAACGTCAATACCGTTGTTAATAGATTTCTTTACGAATTCTTCAACAACGTCATCAGCATAATGCTTATATCCAAGCAAGTTCTGACCGCGCAAAAGCATTTGAAGTCTTGTATTAGGCATAGCCTTGCGAAGTGCGCGAAGTCTATCCCATGGGTCCTCACCAAGGAAACGCATACAAGAGTCAAAGGTAGCACCGCCCCAGCATTCAAGTGACCAATAGCCAACCTTGTCAAGCTCTTTACAAGCGGGGAGCATATCCTCAATTCTCATTCTTGTAGCAGCCTGAGATTGATGAGCATCACGCAAAATTGTATCTGTAATTAAAACCTTTTTAGCCATTTTAATACCTCATTTTTATATCTGTCCGTTTAGATTAGCAAAGTGCCATCAAAACGCCTGCTGCAATAGCAGAGCCTATAACGCCCGCAACGTTTGGACCCATTGCGTGCATAAGGAGGAAGTTAGATGGATTCTCCTCTTGTCCTACCTTTTGTGAAACCCTCGCCGCCATAGGAACTGCGGAAACACCGGCAGAACCGATAAGCGGGTTGATTTTTTTGCCTTCCGGCAAGAAAAGGTTCATAAGCTTTGCAACCAAAACGCCACAACCTGTCGCAACACCGAAGGCAACAACGCCAAGAACAATAATCAAAAGTGTCTTGCCTGACAAGAAGGTAGCCGCAGTTGCAGTAGCACCAACGCTAAGACCTAAGAATACTGTAACGATATTCATAAGCTCGTTTTGTACAGTCTTTGAAAGTCTTTCACAAACGCCACTCTCTTTGAGCAGGTTACCAAACATTAAGCATCCAACAAGCGGAGCTGCACTTGGTACAAGAAGCGCTACGAAGATTGTAACGATGATTGGGAACAAAATCTTTTGAAGCTTAGAAACAGGGCGCAAGCCTGTCATAACAATTTGGCGCTCCTTCTTTGTTGTAAGAAGTCTCATAATAGGCGGCTGAATTACAGGAACGAGAGCCATGTAAGAGTAAGCCGCAACTGCGATAGGACCTAAAAGATGCGGTGCTAACTTTGATGTAACAAAGATAGCGGTAGGACCGTCCGCGCCACCGATGATACCGATGGATGCTGCCTCGGCTGTGTTGAACATTGGAAGTGCCATAGCACCTGCAAAGGTTGCAAAAATACCAATTTGCGCAGCCGCACCAAGGAGCAAGCTCTTTGGGTTTGCAAGAAGCGGACCAAAGTCAGTCATAGCGCCAACACCAATAAATATTAAGCAAGGATAAATACCAAGCTTAACGCCAAGGTAAAGAACGTCTAAAAGACCAACAGTAATAGACTTACCTATCATGCCTTGTAGGCTGATTATAACGGGAGCATCCTGTGCAACGCCGTAGTCTGTAATCAAGTGGTTAATCATTCCTTGGTCAACGGGTTGACCACCGAAAAGCGCCCAGTTTACGTGACCGCCGGCAAAAAGCTCCTCGTGGAAAACCTCTGCCCCGGGCAGGTTTGTAAGAAGCATACCGATAGCAATAGGCAAAAGGAGCAAGGGCTCAAACTTCTTGCCGATAGCAAGGTAGCAAAGAAGACACGCAATGGCAATCATTATAAGGTATTTCCAACCGTCTTGAACGGTGAAAAACCTATAAACGCCCGTATCCTTTAAAAAGTCAAGCATTGTTTATACCCCCGTAATTATGCAAGAGTACAAAGAACAGCACCAGCCTCAACAGTTGTGCCGGCAGTTGTATTAACAGATGAAACTGTGCAGTCACATGGGGCTAAAATTTCATTTTCCATCTTCATAGCTTCAAGAATCATCAAAACGTCACCTTTTTTAACTGCTTGACCCGCTTGAACATTTACCTTCAAAATGTTACCGGGCATAGGAGCAGTAACGGTTTTTGCGCCGGCTGCAACAGGAGCAGCAGGAGCAGCAGCCGGTGCAGGAGCAGCATCAGGAGCAGCCTTAATATCTGCCTTATCAATTACTTCAAGTGTGATTTCATAAACATTTCCATTTACATTAACTCTGTAAGCCTTCATCTTCAATAATCCCTTTCAAATATAACAAATTAAAATTAAATTTTCTTAAATGAAATAACACGGACAGCAGAAATATCTGTTCCGTTCTCCTCAGCAACCGCTGCGCATACTGCCGCAACGATTTCGTCACGGTTTTCAATAACCGCGCTTTGCACAGGTGCCGAAGCACTTGGTGCTGCTGATGGTGCCGATGCCTTCTTCTTGCCCTCTGTCTTAGTTGTAACAAGGTTCATAAGTTCAACAAGACCAATAATGATAGCAAGTCCAACAAAGACAACCGCAATACCTATCAAGCATATAAGTGGCCAAGGCATATTACTTGCCGCCAAAAATAAGTTGTTTGCCATTTTCTCACTCCTTACCCGGTTTAAAACCAAATTTTTTTAATTTTAACATATTTTATATTAAATGTAAATACTGTATATAGTAAAATTTTAGTAAATTCACATTTTGTTAACAATATGCAAAACAAAGGGAACAGTTAGCGTGTTATCCTTAACGGAGAACACGCTAACCGTTCCCTTATTTAGTATCGCTTTTACTTTTTATCGTTGAAGCTTACGGCAGGACCTAAATCCGTTCCCGCATAGTTTTCGGTAACATAATAAATTTCATCACCCACAAATACATATGCGCATAAATGGAATTTTACATCCCCAAAGGTTGCTTCATTAAACGCTTCATTTATCGGAATATTTGTAACCTTAATTTCAAAATAATTGTGGCCCGAAATAACCTCATAAGCAAGAACGCCGCTTAAAGCCTCTTTATTTTCATCAAATGCTGAATTACCAACGCCTGTCTCCACCGCTGCTAAAACACCAAAATCACCGATTTTTGCAGACTCAAAGTGCTTGTTGTACTCATTCAAGGAATCATAATCAATCTTAAAGCCCTGCATAATCGAACCGCTTCCGTTTAATTCAAAAACAGAATAGCCAAGGTCAACAAACACAGGTGCATAGGTTGCTGTTACAACCTCAGCAGCACAGTGATAGCATTTTTGACCGATTTTCATTTCAGACAAAAGGTCCTCAAATATAAAGCCCTCCTCGCCTAAAATTCCGTTACAGCCTGTACAAACTTTCGCGCCGTAATAAACTGTTCTCTTGCTTGGCAATACACCAAATGTATAGTCAGCAAAGGATGCCATTTCAACAGTACCAAGACAGGAAACGCCTGTCAAAGCCTTGAATTCTTCCTCGCTTCCTTGGTATATGATTGCCTTTAAAGCGCCGCAACTACCAAAGGTGCTTGTTGTTGAAAATGTTTTAATTCCACTGCCAAGCACAACGTATTCAAGGGAAGAACAGCCGGAAAATGTGTACTGTCCAATGGTTTGAATATTGTCGGGAAGCACAATATATTTAAGGTTGCTGCAACCGTAGAAGGTGGCATCATTGAATGCTGTTTGGGTAGCATCCTTGCTCATTCTTAAAACAAGACCCGTAATGCCTGTTCCGCGGAATGCGTGGTCGCCTACTTGGGTTGTATTTTCGTTTAAAACAAAAGCACCCTTTAACTGTTCCGGCTTTGTGCCCCAAAAGGCTTTATTACCAAAGTATGTAATATTTTCAACTTCAAGATTTTCAATGCTTGTAAGACTATAACAGTTAAAGAACGCACTGTTACCGATTATCGTAACGCCCTTTGGCAAAATTACGGTGTGGAGCTTTCTGCAATCAACAAAGGTGTCATCATATCCGGAGCCGTTGCCGATTCCCATAAGTCCCTTACAGCCTGATAAGTCAACATACTCTAATTCGCCATCGCCCCAAAACTCCGCATTATTAAAATACTTGAAATTCTCCGTTGCGTTGATGGTAGCCCTTTTAAGCGCTGTCATTGACCTAAACGCATGCTCACCGATGCTTTTAATAGTAGAAGGTGTTGTTATTTCTGTCACAACCTTGTTGTCTCTAAACGCACTGTCCGCAATATATGCAACGGTGTAAGTGCCGTGCAAGCTTGCAGTGTCTGTATGCTCCTCGGTTACGGTAACGGTTTGCGGAATGTTAACAACTGTAAGTAGACAATTTTTGTTTTCTGCCGTAACTGTCGCTTCACCATTCTTAAAAGAATAGTCAATTCCGTCAACCACAAGGGCAGAAGCAGAAATAGCAAATAAGCAAACCACAAATGCAACCATAGATAGCATAAGTATAACTTTCTTTTTCATAATCTTACTCCTTTTATTTTTTCGCACTAATATTTTATCATATTCAAATCAAAAGGTCAAAGATTTCTTTTTACATTTTTACTTTTTGTCAATACTTACAATTTCCGACCCGTTTTTATATTATTCCAAGCCGTTTTTTTGTGAGAAATGGCAGATGTTTACCGTTAGCCTCACGAAAAAATACCCCTTAGCCACTGCCAACCTGTTAAAAAATGATATGCAAATAGAAAGATATATTGTTGAAGCAGGTCACTTGTTGGACCTATTATTCCTCGCCGTTTATTAAAAGCTCCTTTATCAATGCTCCCGCAAAATATGCTCCCTTTATATAAGAATCTCGTTTGTAGTAGTCTATCATATCGTAATAATGAGCCATAACTTTGTCAAAAAGCTCCCTGCTTTCTGTGTCAAGCCTTTCCCATAGCTCTCTTTCTTTTGCATCGAGTATCCGCGTAGCTCGCACTACTTCCTCACCGTAAAGCACATTTTCCTCAGAAGGCTTATATTCCCCATTCCAAATTTTTTCTAATAGAGTTTTCATTTTTTATCTCCTTACAATTTTTCCATATTATACAGCAAGCAAAATAAAATACATCAATTTACATCAATTTGGATGTTAAATATTTTGGTTGTGGGTTTTAACGATATGTTTGCCAATGGCAAACTCGATATGTTTCACCGTGTGAAACGATACTTTAAGAAAAGCAGACAATGCGCCACGCATTGCCTGCCTAATCTTTTATTTGTTGAGCAAATCTGCAACGATAGCCAAAGCATCGCCGATTTTGGAAATATCTTTTCCGCCGCTCATAGCACTGTCAGGGCGTCCGCCACCCTTACCGCCTGTTACTGCGCTAACCTCACGCAAGATATTGCCTGCATGTGCGCCATTCTTAACCGCCTCTTTACCGCAAACAGCCAAGAAATTAAGCTTGTCTCCTGTATGGATAGCAAATACCGCTACTGCATTTGGCTCCTTGTCTTTGATTGTATCGCCCAAGGAACGAACAGCATCAATGCCCATATCCTTCAAGTCATCTGTTATTACAACAAAGCTGCCAACTCTTTTAGCATTGTTAATTAAGGAGTCAACCCTGCCGCCTGCAAGCTTGGAGTTAAGGCTGTCAATTTCACGTTTAAGACCGCGCATTTCCTCTTGAACAGCGCTTGCTCTTTTTGCAATATCATTTACATTTTGACATTTCAATTCGTTAGCGGTGGAAAGAATAAGAGTTTCTTTATTATTAAGCAGGTCTAATACACCGTAGCCTGTTACAACCTCAATACGTCTTGTACCTGCTGCAACGCCAATTTCCGTAATAATCTTGAAAAGACCTGCCTTTGCGGTATTGTCAAGGTGCGTACCGCCGCAAAGCTCAACAGAGAAATCTCCCATTTTAACCATGCGAACAACGCTGCCGTACTTTTCTCCAAAGAGAGCCATAGCACCGTTTTTGCGTGCGGTTTCAATATCTGTTTCAACTGTTTCAACAGGTGTACCTGACAAAATTGCACTGTTTACAAGTGCCTCAACCTTTGCAATTTCCTCCTTTGTAAGAGCAGCAAAGTGAGTAAAGTCAAATCTGCCAATTTTTTCATCAACATAAGAGCCTGCCTGCTCAACGTGTGTGCCAAGCACACGGCGAAGCGCCGCTTGCAGCATATGTACAGCAGAGTGGTTACGCTTAATTGCTTCGCGTCTTGCCACGTCAACCTTACAGGTTACTGTATCTCCAACCCTTAAAGAGCCCTCAGTAACGTTACACATATGAATGTAAACGCCCTCACTCTTTTTAGTGTCAGCTACTTCAATTTCATTTTCACCATTTACAATAACACCGGTGTCGCCAACCTGACCGCCGCCTTCACCGTAGAAGGTAGTCCTGTCAAGAATTACTGAGCATTCGCCCTCGCTAATGCTATCAACGCCCTCACCATTTTCATCAAGAATTGCAAGCACCTTAGCTTGGCAATCGTAATTTTCATATCCTTGGAACTCTGTCTTTGCAATATCAAATGACCTTGCCTTGTCACTCCAACCGCTTATGTGAGCGCGGGCATTTCTCGCTCTTTGCTTTTGCTCCTCCATAAGAGCCTTAAAGCCATCCATATCTGTGTCAAGTCCGTTTTCCTCGGCGATTTCCCTTGTTAAGTCAATTGGGAAGCCAAAGGTATCGTAAAGCTTAAACGCCTCGGCACCGCCAAGTGTGTTCTTGCCCTGTGCCTTTGCGTCAGCCACAAGACCTTCAAGAATAGAAAGACCTTGGTCAATTGTAGCATCAAAGCGCTCCTCCTCCAAGGAAAGAACCTTTTTGATGTAGTCTTCCTTTTCTTTAAGCTCCTTGTATGCATCACCGCTTTCGCCAATTGCAACATTACACATATCAACGAGGAATGGATGGTTGATACCAAGCAATTTACCGTGGCGACAAGCGCGGCGGATAATTCTGCGAAGAACGTAGCCCCTGCCCTCGTTAGAAGGAATAACGCCGTCGGAAATCATAAACATAGCGCTTCTTGTATGGTCGGTAACAACACGGATGGAAATATCGTTATCGCTATTGTCACCGTATTTCTTGCCTGAAATTTCACAAACCTTGTCAAGAATTTTACGAACAGAGTCAACCTCAAACATATTTTCTACATTTTGCATAACGCAAGCAAGTCTTTCAAGACCCATACCTGTATCAATGTTCTTTTGTGTAAGCTCTGTATAGTTGCCTTGACCGTCATTGTTAAACTGAGAGAACACGTTGTTCCAAATTTCCATAAATCTGTCGCAATCGCATCCGGGCTTACAGTCAGGTGAGCCGCAGCCGCGCTCTGCACCTCTGTCAAAATATATCTCGGAGCAAGGACCGCAAGGACCTGAGCCATGCTCCCAGAAGTTATCAGCCTTGCCAAGACGAACTATATGTTCTTCCGGTACGCCTATTCTGTTCTTCCAAATATCATATGCTTCCTCGTCATTTTCATAAATTGACGGCCACAAAAGATTTTGTGGAATTTCAAGGGTCTTGGTTAAAAACTCCCATGCCCAGTCAATTGCCTCAACCTTAAAGTAGTCACCGAAGGAAAAGTTACCCAGCATTTCAAAGAATGTACCGTGACGCGCAGTATGTCCTACACGTTCAAGGTCAGGTGTTCTTATACATTTTTGGCAGGTTGTAACTCTGTTTCTTGGCGGTGTTACCTCGCCTGTAAAAAACTTTTTCATAGGTGCCATGCCGGAGTTGATAAGCAGCAAGGATTTATCGTTATTTGGTACCAAGGAAAAACTTGGCAATCTTAAATGCCCCTTTGATTCAAAGAAGCTAAGATATTTTTCTCTCAAATCATTTAAGGATGTCCATTTCATAGGTCAAATTCCTTTCAAAAACTTATTCTAAAATTAAACACATACATTTTAGCACCAAGCATCAATTTTGTCAAGATAAATATATAATAACTTGACAAAGAAGGAAATCGAATGTATAATTGGAATAGAAAATACATGGGACGAAAGCCATAGCGTCTCGTTTTTATTTCAACGGAGAAATTTATGACGGATTTACTGACATTACAAAAGCATTTTATCTTATCTCACTTAAAAGAGGGGGATATTTGCGCTGATTTTACAATGGGCAACGGACACGATACCTGCTTTCTTTCCAAAACCGTTGGTGAAAGCGGTAAGGTTTACGCCTTTGACATACAAAAGGGCGCGCTTGAAAGTACAAGTGCTTTTTTGGAAAAGGAGAATTGCCCAAAGAACTATACATTGATACTTGACTCCCACCATAATGCGAAAAATTACATAAGCGAAAAAATCAAAGCGGGAATGTTTAATTTAGGCTATTTGCCCGGTAGCGGTAACAAAGCCTTAACCACTAAGCGAGAAACGACTCTGCCTGCTGTCCAAAACGCCATTGAAATGCTTGACCACGACGGTATTTTGTTGGTAGCGGTTTATCCCGGTCACCCTGAGGGGTATGAGGAAGGGGTTATGCTTCGTGAATATTTTTCCTCCCTTTCAAGATTTGAAATGAGTATTTCACAGTTCCAAATTGTAAACTCTCCCACATCACCGTACTTTTTCATTGTGGAAAAGAAATAATTTTAAAGGGAACAAATTAAACATCTGATTTTTGCTTTCTGCAATCACGAAGGGGAAATATTATGTTAAATAAAACGATAGCAGCAATATCAACCGCCCACGGAAAAGGCGGTGTGGCTGTCATAAGAATAAGTGGAGACGATGCTCTTGAAATTGGAAAAAGGGTTGTCCGCACAAAATCGAATAATTTGGAGCCGCGTAAATGCTACTACGGTGAAATTTTGCGTGACGGCGATATAATTGATGACGGTATTTTGACATACTTTAAGGCTCCCAACTCATTTACAGGGGAGGACGTGTGCGAAATTTGCTGTCACGGCGGTATTTACGTTACCCAAGCGGTGCTTGAAAGTGTCCTTTCCCAAGGGGCGGAAATGGCAAGCGCAGGAGAGTTCACAAGGCGTGCCTATATCAACGGAAAATTAACGCTTTCAAGGGCTGAGGCTATTGGAAATGTTATAGATGCAAGAACTGACAGCCAGCTTCGCTTATCCTCATCCCAAGCTCGCGGTGCGCTTTCCAAAAGGATAGAGGGCGTACGTGAAAAAATGCTCAGTTTGATTTCCCACGCATATGCAACGGTTGACTATCCCGACGAGGATATTGAGGACGCAACGAGAGAGGAAATGGCAAGCACGCTAAACCAAGTGTGCAGTGAGCTTGAAGCCTTGAAAAAAAGCTACCGTGCAGGCAGGGCTGTTTGCGAGGGTATAAAAACCGCAATTGTAGGCAAGCCAAACGCAGGAAAAAGCTCACTTTACAATATGCTTTTGCACGACAATGTAGCCATAGTTACGGATATTGCAGGTACCACCCGTGACGTAATTGAGCATACGGCATCCCTTGGCGGAGTTACCTTGAATCTTGCTGACACGGCAGGAATAAGAAACAGCCAAGACACTGTTGAAAAAATAGGAATTGAACGGGCAAAGGAAAAAATTGCGGACTCTGAGCTTCTTTTATGCGTTTTTGATCAAAGCGTTCGGGAAACGGACGAGGACCGCTTTATTTTAGAAAGTGCAAGGGGCAAAAGTGCTATTGCAATTATTAACAAAACAGACACTCCCCCCGCTATTTCTCAAAGCTTCATAGATGAAATTAACAAAATTTGCCTAAAAACAGTTTATATCAGCGCAAAGAATCAAAAGGGGTATGAGGAGCTTGCAAGCACAGTTGAGGGTCTTTATAGCTTAGGGGAAATTGACTTGTCAAATGACGGTATTGTTTCAAACGCAAGGCAGTTTTCAAGCGTAAGCTTAGCTCTTGATGAAGCAATAAATGCAAGGGAAGCCCTTGATTTTGGGCAAACACCGGATATTGTGCTTTTTGCCCTTGAAAAAGCCTTGTCCGACCTTGATATGATAGATGCCAAGGGGGCAAGCGAAGAAATAGTCAACACCATTTTTGCAAGATTTTGCGTAGGAAAATAGTGCAGAATTAAGGAATTCATATGGAAAACAAGAGATTTACAAAAAACGATAACGGCTTTATATGTGAAAACTGTGGCTTTGAGGTAAAGCCCCTTGGTTATTCATCAAGAAACCACTGTCCCAAATGCTTATGCTCAAAGCATGTTGACATAATGCCGGGAGACAGGCAAAACCCCTGCGGAGGAGTTATGGACCCTATCAAGGTAGAAATCGACTCCAAAAAAGGCTACATTATTTTGCACAAATGCCGTATTTGCGGAGAAATCAAAAGAAACCGCACCGCCCACGAGGCAGATGTGCAGCCTGACAGCATCACAAAAATAATAAAATTAACAGCAGGTACTTTATAAATGCAAAAAGCAGAAATTGAAGGTGCTTTATGAACTGTAATTTATGCCCGAGAAAGTGCAATATTGACAGAAAAAACGACACAGGGTGGTGCAAAAGCGGTGAAAATATAAAAATCGCCAAGATTATGCTGCACCAATGGGAAGAGCCCTGCGTGTCCCTTGGAAATGGTAGCGGTGCAATCTTTTTTAGTGGCTGCAACCTAAAATGTGTCTATTGCCAAAACCGTGATATCAGCCACGAGGGGTACGGCAAAAAATACTCTGTCCGTGAGTTAGCCGATGAAATGCTACGCTTACAGGACATTGGCGCTTGCAACATTAACCTTGTTACCCCAACCCATTACGGTGACAAAATCAGGCAAGCCCTTGACCTGATAAAAAATGAATTAAAAATACCTGTTGTTTATAACACCTCAGGCTATGAGCTTGATACGGAAATTTTAAAAATGGCGGGATACGTGGATGTTTTTTTGACCGACATCAAATATTTTTCTCCTGTTTACTCCGAAAAGTATTCACGGGCAAAAAACTATTATGAAGTTGCGAAAAACGCCTTATCCGTTATGCTAAAACTACAACCTAAATGTGTTTTTGACGAAAGCGGAGGTCTTAAAAAGGGCGTTATTGTTAGGCACTTAGTTTTACCAAGCCTGCGCCGTGACAGTATGGATATTTTGAGGGATTTATCAAACAGCTTCGATGTCTCCGCCTTTAAGCTATCATTAATGGCGCAATATACACCGGGGTTTTGCGATCCCACATACAAAGAGCTTAAACGAAAAATTACCACCTTTGAATATGAAAGCGTGGTTGATTATGCAACCCAGCTTGGCTTTGACGGCTACATACAGGATAAAAGCGCTTCAAGCGTGAAATATACACCTAAATTTAAGGAAGAATAATTATGAAAACTAACATTCCATCAAACATTACCCTTTATTTTGACGACAGTAGCGTTTTACTTACTGACTCTACATACTGCGAAGACGGATGTGCAAAGCTTACATTAGAGGGTGACGAATTAAAGGTTTTTGCAACCGCATATAAAAAAGGGCTTTCCTTTGTTCGCTTGCGTTGGAACGCACCTATGCGCACCGATGTCAAGGTGCTTGGAGATGCGTGGGAGCGTGGCTATGGTGATTTACAGTGGCAAACCATCCGCCCGGAACGATGTATGCCTTGGTACATAGCAGTGTCAAACGGCAGCGACGCAAACCGTGATTACAGTGACAGATTTACCGAATGTATGGGCGTCTTGGTACAGCCTAATTCCTTGGCTTTTTGGCAATATGATGAGTGCGGAGTTACCTTGTGGCTTGACACACGCAACGGAGGAAAGGGCGTTTTGCTTAACGGAAAAATGCTTGAATGTGCTACCGTTGTGTTTAAGGAATACAAGGGCGTTAGCGCTTACTCTGCTTTGCAATCCTTCTGCTCTGTTTTAAATCCCGAACCATATTTACCAGACCATATAGTTTATGGCTCCAACAACTGGTACTATGCCTACGGAAAATCCTCACAAGAGGAAATTGTGGAGGATACCAAGTTTGTAAAAAGAATGTGCCAAAATTGTGAAAACATTCCTTATATGGTTATTGATGACGGATGGCAACTAAACTCGTGTGATGCCCCTTGGGACAAGCTAAACGAAAGATTTTTCGATATGAAAAAGCTTGCAAGCGACATAAAGGCACAGGGTGTGCGCCCGGGAATTTGGGTGCGTTACCTTATTAACGGCAGGGACGATGAGCCAAGAAAGATAGAATTACCAAAGAGTTGGTATTTAAGAAAGGGCAGAAACGCCCTTGACCCTTCTCACCCGGAAGTTATAGAATATGTTAAAGAAACCACAAGGCGAATTATAGATTGGGGCTACACATTAATCAAGCACGACTTTTCCACCTTTGATATTTTTGACCGCTGGGGCTTTGAGCTACCCGAAAGTATGACAAGCCACGATTGGTGCTTCTATGACCGCACAAGAACAAGCGCGCAGATTATAAAGGACTTTTACATGGCAATTAAGGAGTCATCAAACGGTGCTGTAATTATTGGTTGCAACTGTATCGGTCACCTTTGTGCAGGAATACACCAGCTTAACCGTACAGGGGACGACACAAGCGGCTTTGAATGGTCAAGAACTGCAAAAATGGGCGTGAATACATTGGCATTTAGAAACTGCCAAAACCGTTCCTTCTTTATGACAGATGCCGACTGCGTTGGCATCACCGGCGCTATTGATTGGAAACTTAACAAAGAGTGGCTTTTTGCCTTGGCGCAAAGTGGCTCTCCCCTTTTCGTTTCCTGCAAGCCAGGAATTTTAAGTGAGGACGAGGAAAAGGAGCTTCAAAAAGCCTTTGAAATCGCTTCAGTTCAAAAGGACGAATTCATTCCTCTTGATTGGATGGAAACAACGACACCGTCACACTACCTTGTAAACGGTAAAGAGGTTACATTTAATTGGTATAAGGAAACGGGTAACGAAATATTTAACCCAAGACTTTTTAAATAAACGGAAGGGGCTGTTGCAGTTTCGGGAAATTTTTCCATTAGATATACAAGCAGCACAAAAAAAGCACATCGTTTTCGTAGCGATGTGCTTTTTTTGTTAGCAAAATTATACAAATATTTTTGAAAATCCTTAAATGCAACAGCCCCTTTGTTATTCGTCTTTAACCGTTAAAGAGGTCTCTTCCTTATCTACTGCATCGTATGCATCAGTTTTCGTCATAGCGTTAGCACTGTTTAGCTTTATGTTTACCTTACCGCTTTCAAGCATTTCCACATCGTTTTTGTCAAGCGTATCCTGTGCTTTTGCTGATTTTGAGCCTTTTTCGTCTTTCATTCTAAGCTTTTTAGACTCCTTTTCCACCTTAACCCTTGACGGTTTAAAGGCGAAGCCTAAAATAACAAAGAAGAAGCCCACAACAATAATAGCACAGCTAAACACCCACTGTAAATGTATTTTCTCAAAGGCAGGCTTTAAAAACAGGTAAGTACCCATGCTGATTAAAACAATTGCAAGTGTTAAGCGCCAAACCGTAAAGTCCTCAACCCTACCCTTTGGCTCTTTATCGGAATCAAAGGACTTTTTAGTGTCATCTTCCTTTACAACGCTTTCATTTCTTTGATTTTTCTTTTGATTTTTCTTTGCCTTTTTTTCTTCCTCTGCCTCTTTAACTATCTCACTGTCACAGTAGTAGCCTGTATAAACACCTGATGCTCCGCGCACCCACAGGGCAATACCGAAAATTTGGCTCGGTCCGCCAAGACTAACGCTTGGCACAAAGTCGGAAACAACGCAAACAACCGCAACAACCGCCATCAAAACAAGCTCAACAATAGCAACAATTTGCGCAGGTGTATTCGAATATCTTTTTATTCTCTTAACAAGGTACAAAAGAATATAAGCAAGCAAAAGGCCGCTTATCATAATACTAACGGAGCGGTATCCCCAGCCCTTAAAGAAAACATTTGTTTTGCTCCACAAAGGAAGCAAGCCGGCACCAATCAGCATGCACAAAAAGCCACCGACAATATATGCCCAAAAAGCGCGTGTCTTTTCAATTTTAATCTTCATTTCAATGCCTCCAAACCCACAACTTTTATGTATCTATTTTATCATATGGAAACCGCAAAGTCAATATTTGCCCTTTATTTATTTTTTTGTTTCGCGCGTAGCTATCGGCACGGCAGGTGCTTGAAACATTTTTGTGTTGACAACCCTCCGTTTTTAATGTATAATATATTATGTATAGTAATCTTTTAAAGAGGTATATATGAAAAAGTCAAAGATATTTAAGCTTATTCTTGCCATTGCTGTTTTTTCCGTAATGGCTTCGGTTTTAATGGTTAGTACTGTTTCTGCGGATTCAGTTAAAATTTCATACAAATATGGGGACTTTGTGCGTGATGTTTCCGTGGAAGCAGGTGCGGGCTTTGTTCCTATGGACGTCACTCTTGAAGATGGACTTATTTATTACGGTTGGGTTGACTCCTACGGTAACCTTTATCCAAAAGGAGAAAACGCTACTGTAACTAAGGATACTGAGCTTTATTTGGTGGCAGGCTGCGAGGTTTCCAACGAGGGCGAGCTTGCTTCCGCTATTGAAAACGGTAACACATATATCCGCTTGACCGCAAATGTAAGCGTATATAGCCCGATTTGCCTTGATAACGGTGTTTTTGTTATTGATACAAACGGAAAAACCTTAACGGTTAACTCAGCAACCGATGCTTTTGACGGTAAGGGCTCAGGCATTGTAATTATGGGCGGCGGTACTGTAAAGCATAATTATATGGGTGCCACCCCTGAATTCACCTTGGATAGCTTTATTAAGCTTTCTCCAACATCCAGCATGAGCACTTTGTTTGTAAATGTTTGCAAGGATACAACCGTTACCTCTCCATTAGATTTTATTGCTATCACAACTAATATTGATAGGTTTGACGGGGCGTTTAATGCCACAGTTCACGGCTCTGTTACCTGTAACCGTTTAATGCATACGCGCGGTATTTCAGGTGCAACCTTCTCAATTTATGAAACTGCTACCGTTACAACAGGCTGCGAATACTTGTTTGAGGACATAAGCACAACAAGTGCAACAAGGCTTGTCAGCTTAACTGTTTACGGCGGTACGTTTAACCTAAGCCGTCTTGCAGGCTGCGCTAAGGATACTGCAAAATACCAAATGGCTATCCTCGGCGGTGCTTATTCCGAGGATATTACAGCATGCTTTGCAAACCAAAACTACGTTTTCAAATACAATGCTAATACAGAAATGTACGATTTCCAAAAGTGTAACCACAGCGGTCCTATTATCAGCGGCATGCCTAATGACTGCGTTACACCGAATGTCGTTCTTACATACAAGTGTCAATACTGTAACACTGTTTACGAGGACAAAACGAGCTTTGTAAACGGTATCGGTCACTTCTATGTTACTGACACCATACAGCCCCTTATCGCTAACGAAAAGGTGACACAGGAGGGTATTACAAAAACCTACTGCAAGCGCTGCGGCGAGATTAAGGAAACAAAGGTTACATATCCTAATCCTACGCAGGTATATGTAAATGTAGTTTATATTGACGAGCTTGAAAACCGTGAAAAAACTATCCGCGTTCCCGCTAATGAAATTTTCGACTTTGATGCGGGCAACAACACATACTTAAAGTACTTTGTTACAGCTTACATCACAAAGGAATACGGTATTGCAAGAAAAAATATAATATCCGTTGAAATTCCTTTGGGTACAACTAAGATATACGGCTCTGAATACACCCACTCCGGCACGGGTGAAAGAATTCCTATTGGTGTTTTCTACGATAATACTCACTTAACCGAGGTTGTTATCCCCTCCTCTGTTGTTTCAATTGAGAAAAACGCATTTAGAAAAATGGATAAGCTGACAAGCATCAAGGGCTTGGAAAATGTAACTGTTTCTATTGATTCATGTGCGTTTTATCAAGAGCATACAAATGTTGTTATCGATCAGCTTACCTTGAATGCGGCTACAATCAAGTCATACGCATTCAACAATATCCGTATGAATTCATTGACATTCGGCAAGAATGTTTCAACTGTTGAGGCAAACGCATTCCACCTTAACATTGATGAGGAAAACGGCATAACCCCTGTAAACGAGGTTTTCGTTGAGGGTAACACTACAAACGGTATCACCGTTCAAATAGCAATGAGTGGTAAAACATATTCCACAAGCGGTCAGCAGTTTGGTTCAAGACCTATTGTGTTTACAGAGCATCAATGTGATGTTGAAATCACTGTGCCAACCTGTAAATCCTCAGGATATACTACACATACCTGTAAATATTGCAGCTATGTATTGGTTGACAATCCTACACAGCCCCTTAAACACGAGTTTAAATTAGTTATAGTAGAGGCTGACTGTATAACAGCTCCTTATCAGGTAAAGCGCTGTAAAAGCTGCTTGGAAACAGAGCCGGGCACATACCTTGAAACAGGTGTTAGAAGTGATAAGCACTCCTTCACAGGTACTTGTAGCATATTCTATGACGAAGCAGGACACATGGCATACTATCAGTCCTTTAATACCCCTTGTGTTGAAATGAACAACAAGGATAAGGGCTTCTATGACGAAAATAACAATAAGCTTTTAGGTAAGGATTACTATGTTTGTGAGGACAGGTACGCAAAGGTTTCCGCTTGTGAGCGTTGCGGTCTTCCAAATTGGAGTGAAGCACCAAAAGCCTTGTCCCAGTGGATAAATCCTCCCGTAACAGGTCACTCCCCTGATATGTCTAACATGGAAATTATAAAAGAACCAACCTGCGGTGACGACGGTGTTGGTGAAGCTGCTTGCTTGGCTTGTGAAAAGATAATTGAAATTCCTATTTCACCTGACAAGAACAAATCTCACGTTTACGGTGACCCTGTTGTTACAATTCCTGCAACATGTGTTTCCCCGGGACAGCAGGAGTTTAGATGCAAAAACTGCTCAACCGAGGTTAAAATTGGCGAAATTGCAATATTAGATAAAAATGACAGAGCAAGCCATCTGTTTGATGCGGGCGTACAAATAAGACCTGCAACAGAAACCACAACGGGAGTTATGCTCTACACCTGTACAAGAGCAGGCTGTGGCGCAAGCTACCAAGAGGGTATCAGTCTTTTGACCCCTGCCGGTGAGGGCGGTCTTCCTGTTGGTGTAATAATTGTACTCATTATCGGCGGCATTCTTTTGGCAGGCGGTATAGTATTAACTCTTTACTTCACCCTCTTTAAAAAGAAGAAGGCATCCGACAATTACAGATACAAATTCAACACCCTTGGCAAATAAAATTAAAAAGGCGGTCTTTGAAATAGACCGCCTTTATTTTTATAGTTTCTTTCCGTTTTGCACTGCTTCGAGCATAATTTCTGCGCTCTTTATGTTTGTTGCAAGCGGGATTGATTGAACGTCACAGAGGCGAAGAAGTGCTGTTACATCAGGCTCGTGAGGTTGAGATGTAAGTGGGTCACGCAAGAACACAATCAAGTCAAGTTTACCCTCGGCTACCATAGAGCCGATTTGCTGGTCACCGCCAAGTGGACCTGACTTCATTCTTTTGATTTTTAGTCCTGTTTCGCCCATTACAAGAGTTCCCGTTGTGCCGGTTGCATAAAGTTCATGCTGTGCCAATGTATCTTGGTATTTAATTGCCAAGTTTATCATTGCATCTTTTTTCTTATCGTGAGCAATTAATGCGATTTTCATATTTAAATATCCTTTCTTTTGTTATCTATTTTTACATTCTGCATTAAATCTTGCACTTATAAGTGCAGGATTTCTTCTTTGTTTCGTAAGTATCACCATTTGGCATAGTGATAACCTTTTTCACGCCATCATTAGCGCTTGATACGGTCAATATAAACTTGCCCTTTTCCTTTTTCCAATCAACTGTTATGTCGCCTGCAATGGTGGAAACTGTTCCGCGGGCATAATTTCTACCCTTTATGTATGGCTTAATTGCAACGCTCTTTTCTCCCACGTTTTCGGTGCGTACACCAAGAACGGTTGCAGAAAACTCATAAATTGCAATAGCGCCCCAAGCGTGACAGTCACTCCTTGAAAGTGTTGGAGTTTCGGGTACTGTTGTGCAGTTAAGCTTTAACAGGTTGCGGTAGCTATCCATCATTTCCTTTGACTTATCATAAAGACCTACTCTTTCAAGAGCACGGAAATAGAAGTATGCGAAGGCATATGTAGCCTTTGCTTCAAGGGAAAGGGCATTTTTCATAACCCTTTTTGCCTTTGCGCCCTTACAAACTCCGCTTAACACGCACCATGTTTGCATATGCTGTGAGTAATAGATATGATTTACATCATCTGCGTAAAGACCCTTTTCTTTATCGTAGAAATACTTTTCCGTATTTCTTTTAAGCTCATCCGCCACTGCCAAATATTCTTCGGCAACGTCTGTTCTGCCGCAAATTTCGTTAAGCTTTGCGGCACATTGTAGGAAATATGCCATCATTGGATTGTAAATACCGATAACGCCCTCATTTACTCCCAAGGGCACGCCGCCCTCGCAGCCACGCTTCTGGTCGTAAACCCAAGGGGTAGCCCAGTCAATAAAGTTCCAATACTTGCTTTGACCCACAACACCGTCTTCGTTTATCAAATGTCTGAACCACTCAATTACACCGTCCATAGCGCGAAGGTGCTTTCTAACAAGAGAAGCATCGCCAAAGCGAATATAGTGGGCATAAACCATAAATATAAAGTAAAATTGGAAGGTTGGAATATGCTGCTCACCAACGGACGGAGTTCTTGACGGCATAAGTCCGTCTGCGTGCTGCTCAGCAGCGAAATCGTCCATTGCCTTTCTTGCAAGCCTGTCATCATCTGTAAGCTGATAGTTAAATACCATTTGCACAGATGTATCCATTGCGTATTGGAGCTGCTCATAAAACGGGCAATCCTCGTATGTTTCGTGCATACATCTTTGAAGAGTGCGGACACTTATTTCCCAAAGCTTATTGTCTGTTTTTGTGCCAAAATCATAGTCTGTTCTTGGGAACATTGGATAGTTTACCTCAGTAAAGCCAACCATTTCTATGGACACGTCCCCTTGCGTTTCCACCTTTATGTAGCGGAAGCATCTAAACCAAAACGGCTCAAAAACATACTCTCCCAAAACATGGACGGTATCTATCATTTCACGGCAGATACCAAGACTCCTGTCTGTTCTGTCCCTGTATGTTTTACCGCAGTCAGAGTCAAAGCATTCAAAGTACACAAGGTCAACCTTGCCATTACCCGTAATCTTAAAGCGAGGGAAGCCAAAGGTGAGATAGTCACTTTCAAAATATTCCCCGTCAAACTTAATGATATTAAGCTTGTCTTGCATATCAAGCATAGGGATAGGGCGTTCAAACAAGAAGCACTTGTTTGTGCCACCCCACCAATAGTGGTCGTCCTCTCCGTTAGAAACGCCGCACTGCACCTTTGCATTTTCGTAAACTGCATTTTGAACCTGTGCGCAATGTACTTCTTCTCTCGTTGCACCGGAGTAACAGCTTCTTGCATTAACCTGACTAATGCCTGTTATTTTTGCACAGGTCCAGCTTTCGTCACTCTTTACAGTAACGTCACCGCAAACAAGCTCAAAGGCAAGCAAGGGATAGCCAACACGCAAAACGCCCTCAATGGGTGACATTTTGCCTTCCATATCTGTTGCGGCAAGCTGCAAAACCTCAACGAAAATACGGTTTTCACCCTTAACCAAATAATCTGTTACATCAACCGTGTCAAAATACGTTTTTTCACGCGTACCCTTACAGGGTCCCACAGCGCAAAGCTTGTCATTGATATAAAGCTTATATCTTGCCTGGGCGGAAATATCAACCCTTGCCTCTTTAACAACGGGCAAATCAAATTCCTTTTTAAAGTAATATACCTGATTATCAGAGCCTTGTGCATGCTTGCTCGTTATCCATTTACAATCCTTCATTTTTATCTCCTTTTTTATCTGCTTATTTAAGTCTATAAGCTGATTACATCCTTGATTTCGCAAATATACATTTTGTGGTAACCACCGTTTTGGTAAAAGCTTTTACAGGAATCGTTTACAAAGCACTCCTCTTTTAAGTTTTGTGAGTAAAGCTTTTTAAGCACCACCGTTATCTGTGCATCGTCAAAAACGCATACCCCGTTTTGACGAGTATATTTAAGGTTACAAGCCTCAAATTTATCCACGTCCCTGCCGCTTTTTGTGCCGCAGAAGGTTAAAGCGTCCTTTTTTTCCTTTCCAAAAAAGGAAAGTGACATATCCTCTCCATCCTCGCAAAAGCCAAAAGTATATCTTTCCGGACGGACAAAAACAAAAGCTACCTCACGCCCCCAAAGTATGCCTGTGCCACCCCAAGAAACGGTCATAGTATTTATTTCTCCGCTTTTGTTAGTTGCTGTAAGCAGGGCTGAGGCTGCGATTTTTGAAGCAAAGTTAAAATCAGTTTCTGTTAATTTCATAATAGCACCTCACTTAATAATATTATAGTGCATATTGCTTTAATCGTCAATAAAAAACGTGAATTATTTTAAAATTTTCTCTTGACTATATGTAAGATATATTATATAATTATATTATGTAGAAATTTGGCGTTATGGCTTTATCGGCGGAGTCATATGCTTTTTACATATCTATGTTAATGATTTCTAATGTTTCGCCGAAATATTTTAAGGAGGTACTTGCTATGGTAGTTTGGTATATCGCCCTCATTATTGGCGTTGCTTGTGCCGCAGTTGGTGTTTTTGCCGGCATTATTATTAGGCGTGTTGTTGCTGAAAAGCAGATCGGCTCAGCAGAAGAACAAGCGAAAAAGCTGTTAGAGGACGCTATCAAGGCTGCTGAAACCAAGCGTAAGGAGTTCTTGCTTGACGCAAAGGATGAAATCCAAAAGTCAAGAACTGAGCTTGAACGTGAGGTTAAGGAAAGGCGTGCTGAATTAACCCGTCAAGAACAAAGACTTGCTAATAAAGAAGATAATCTTGATAAAAAAGCAGAGACTATGGAAAAGAAGGAAGAGGCTCTTGCTAAAAAGGTTAAGGAAGCAGACGAAATTAAGGAAAAAATCGAACAGTTACACGAAGCACAGCTTAAAATGCTTGAAAAAATTTCAGGTTACAGTGTTGAGGAAGCAAGAGCAATGCTTATCAAAAATCTTGAAGATGACGTTAAGCATGAGCAGGCTCAAAAGCTTATGGAGCTTGAAGCTGAGTTTAAGGAGGAGGCAGACAAAAAGGCTAAGAATATTATTTCTTTGGCAATCGCAAAGTGCGCTGCTGACCATGTAAGCGAGGCTACTATTTCAGTTGTTGCCCTTCCGAATGACGATATGAAGGGTAGAATTATCGGCCGTGAGGGTCGAAACGTTCGTGCAATCGAAAACTTGACAGGTGTTGAGCTTATTATTGACGATACCCCTGAGGCAATTACAATTTCAGGCTTTGACCCTGTTAGACGTGAAACTGCAAGAATTGCTATTGAAAAGCTTATTTCAGATGGCCGTATTCACCCAACTAAGATTGAAGAAACCGTTGAAAAGGCTCAGCGTGAGGTTGAGGCTTCAATTAAAAAGGCGGGCGAAAAGGCTACCTTTGATACAAACGTACACGGTCTTAACATTGAGCTTGTTAAGCTTCTCGGTAGGCTTAAATACAGGACAAGCTACGGTCAAAACGTGCTTGACCACTCTATTGAGGTGGCAACCATTGCCGGTGTTATTGCGGCGGAGCTTGGTGCTGACGTTACTCTTGCTAAGCGCGCGGGCTTGCTCCACGATATCGGTAAGGCTTTAACTGCTGAAATTGAAGGCTCACACGTTAATATCGGTGTTGACATTGCTAAGAAATACAAGGAGTCCAAAGAGGTTATCCACGCAATCGAGGCTCACCACGGTGACGTTGAGGCGCAAACTATTATTGCTGTTATCGTTCAAGCGGCTGACGCAATTTCTGCGGCTCGCCCCGGTGCAAGACGTGAAAACCTTGAAAACTACATAAAGAGACTTGAAAAGCTTGAAGAAATCGCTAAGAGCTTTGACGGTGTTGAAAAGACCTTTGCTATCCAGGCAGGCCGTGAAATTCGTATTATGGTTAAGCCTGAGCAAATCGGTGACG
Organism: Clostridia bacterium; assembly: GCA_017623975.1. Taxonomy (GTDB): domain Bacteria; phylum Bacillota; class Clostridia; order Oscillospirales; family CAG-272; genus RGIG2000. Next base: position 705 of record JAGANX010000043.1, on the reverse strand, counting down.
ACAGAATGGCGCTTGTTGCCCGTGATATCGTTAAGAAGATAGAAACCGAGCTTGAATACCCGGGTCAAATCAAGGTTAACCTTATCCGCGAAAGCCGTGTAGTTGACTACGCTAAATAAGACACAAAAAACTAAATAAAAACAAAAAATCGGGACACTGCTATCCCGATTTTTTGTTTGTTTCATTTTCAACTATCTTGCTATAATGTTTTTTCAATCGTAATATTGTAAGTGCAGGTAACGCGTACAGTCCGAGGGTAAGCACAAGAAACAGCACAGAAAATCCGATTTTCAAAATCTTTTCCCAAACGGAAAAATCATTTAACGGGTCAATCATACCCATTAAAAAGAAGAAAGCAAGTGTATTCAACGCAAGAATCAATATAACCATTAAAGTGACAACAGACACAACATTATAAATGCAAGTCTTTTTTAATTCACTTTTATTAAATTCAACATTTTCCTCTTTTTCTAAAATCCCTGTGTCTCTCAGGTCAATTTCTGGTGCAGAAAACCTTTTTGTTTTTCCGTTGTATTTTGGCGCTTTATGCCACAGTGGGCTCGGACCAATAAGGTTTTAGACGGTAAATATCCCGCCTATCTTCAGAAACTCACTTGGCAATATGTCAATATTACCTGCATTCGTTTCTTTGCTATACGAAATATTTTCTCGTCTAAAACTGCGAAGCACATTCGAAGCCAAATC
>JAGANX010000002.1 GCA_017623975.1 Clostridia bacterium | reverse complement strand
GAGTTAGTCCTACCACATTAAAAAAGAATCTGGCGTTGATCAACGCCAGACCCAAAAAAGTTATTGGTTATCTTAAACCTATTGATTTATTTGAACTTTTTGTTAATTCCTGTTGCACTTAGCTTGACAATTTATCATATTAACAAAGCATTATAAATTACCGCTATATTACCCCTTCATTCTACGGTTTTTCTCCACGCACTTACCGATGTTTATAACAAAGGGTCCTGCATTTTCGCATATTCTTGACGCTGTGCCTTCATCAATTTTAAGAAGCTCATCAATTGTAAATTCGCTTGAAATGACAGTTATTTTTTCAGGGTCAAGCAGGCGCGAATTTAAAATTTCAAAGGCTATGTTCATATCTGCCGGGGTTGGGCTTGTACCCTTCATAACCTTTAAAAAATCGTCTATATAAAGCACCCTTACGTTTATGTATTCCTGTATCCTTTCGTAAAATTCCCTTTCCATTGATACCGCCTTTAATGCTCTTGCATCCCTTGTCCAAAGCATATATAGGGTGGGTGCCCCTTTTTTCAAAAGCTCACCGCACATAGCAACGCACACGTGGGTTTTTCCGCTACCGCACTGCCCACCTATGAAAAAGGTTTTGTATTCCCCGTTGTCTATAAACAGCTTGGCTCTTTCCTTTATTGCCCTTTGCCAATTCTCCGTCTCCAAAAAATTGTCAAAGCGTTTCTTTTCAAGCAGTTCCTTCAGCCCACTTTTATTAACAAGGGCTATATTTTTACGGGTCGAGGTACAGGAGCAAAGCCTTGCCACAACCTCTTGCCCTCTTATGTAAAAAATCTGCCCTTTATTTTTACATTTCTCACAATTGTAACCGTCATACAAATTACGCTTGCCCACCGTTTCATTCAGCAATTTACACTGCAATTCCAATCTTTCATTACTCATAAACTTATTCCTATTTTCATCTCCTTAAATTCGTTACCTTCATCGCCACGTACCTCATCCATCCACCGCCCCTGGTTTAGCCAAGTTGCAGGGTTTGGGATAAATTTGCCATTTTCACTTTTCCACTGTTCACCGTTTTTCTGCTCCCTTATGGCGCTTATCATTTTTTCAAGCATTTCCCGTGTGGGCTTCAATTTGTAAAAGCACTGCTTTGCATAGGTTTTCCCCACCTTTTTAGGATATTCCTCCCAAAACAGCTCAAACAAGCTCGGGTCAATTTCTGTTTTTTCTCTTACCTCTTTTTGCTTTTTAAGAAAAGGGTTTCCCCCAAGCGCGCCACACTTTTTCATTAGTGTTGATTTTTTAAATTCCTTTATAACAGTGTCACAAAGCATCTTTGATTTTGTTGAAAATTCGGGAAATTCGATACCGCTTTTTGAATAGTCATACAAAGCCGAAAGCAAAGCCTGACATTCCTCCGCTTCTATACTTGTCATCACTTCAAGCCAATCGTATTTCAATGTTATTCTGTCGTTATTTTTCATCCGTCCGCCCTCCTTGATTATATTGTATCAGAAAAAAGTGCCCCCAACTGCCCCTCTTTTTCCAAATAGGTTCAACCATAGGTTCAACCTGAAAAAAGAAACAAAAAAGAAAAAGGGAAAAAAAGAAAAGTAGCAAAAGAAAAAAAGAGAAAAAGAAATAAAAAAAGAAAAAAGAAAATATATATCAAGATATATTTATAATATTAAAGAAATTTATTGAACTGAATAGAATATTGTGCTAAAATAAATGTGTAGAATTTGTATGCGAGGTATATTATGAGAGAATTTACATATAAGGACTATCCGATTAAGGTGTTTGGCATACCCCATTTTGAAAAGCGCAAAACACTTAAACGCTTACCTGATGAGTTAATTGAAAAAATCCCAAGTCTTGACTTCTTAGGCAGGCGGCCAATGGGTGCAAGGCTTGGCTTTCGCACTAACTCACAAAATATCACCTTGAAAATCGAATTTGAGACTTTAAGCGTTGATGTTGGCATGTCAATTTACGCCTGTCAAAGTGCTTATGTTTTTGCAGGGGACAGGCAAACATCAAGGTATTTAGGGCTTTTGCCTGTCTATAATTATGAAAGCAAGGTTTGTGAAAAGACCTTTACCAAAAGCGGCGAAATGGAGGACGTTTTAATCTTTTTGCCGAGGAACGAAATAATTAAAAATGTGTGGGTATATATTGACGACCAAGCAGAAATCAAGGAGCCCACGCCCTATAAATACGAAAAGCCTATTGTTTACTACGGCTCTTCCATTACAGAGGGCGGTGTTGCTTGTAACGTATGCAACGGCTATAATGCAGTTATTTCAAGGCATTTGGACGTTGACTACTATAACTTAGGCTTTTCAGGTAATGCCAAGGGTGAGCTTGCAATGGCGGACTTTATAAACACTATTGATATGTCACTTTTCGTTTATGACTACGACCATAATGCTCCAACAGCGGAGCATCTTGAAAAAACCCACGAGCCCTTCTTTAAAAGGATAAGGGAAAAGCACCCAAATTTACCTATTTTGATGATGACACGCCCCTTTGCCGTTTACGGCGAGGACGAAAGGAAAAGGCGTGAAATAGTTTATAAAACATACCAAAACGCCCTGTCAAGCGGGGACAAAAATGTGTATTTTATAGACGGAGAAAGCCCTTTTAAAAACGACCCGGACAGAGAGCTTTGCTTTATAGACACCATCCATCCAAACGATTTGGGCTTTTACAAAATGGTTCAAGTAATTGAGCCTGTGATTAAGGAGATTTTAAGAGGGATTTATGAGAGTAACGAATAAAATCAAGCGCAGAGCAACTGAAAATGTTATAAAATTCCTATCTAACACAGAAAGCGCCACAAGGACGGAAATAATTGAGGGGGCGCTAAATTGCTACGGTCTTTGTGAAAGTGAGTTGGAGGATTTTTCTCCAAAAAGCAAAAACAGCGTTATCAGAAGCTACATTTCCACCGTAATAAACGATTTAATTAATAAGAAGGATTTGGTGCGCAAGGGGGACAGGTATTCTCTTGCCAAGGAGGAGCTTGTAATAATCAAGGAGGAGCTTGTTGAGGCGGAAATTAAAGAGATTTTGCAAAAGGGCGCATACACCAAGAATGAAATTTTCAGGCTGTTGGAGAGCCGCTTTGGAACTGATATAACCCCTTCCTTTAAGGATGATTATTCCCTACACTCTGCCGCAGGCACAGCCTTGTTTAATTTACTGCAAAATGACGAAATTGAATTTATAGACGGTAAGTATAGGGACATAACCCCTGTGGAATTAGATGAAAAAACAGACACTCCCCTGCCCGAAAATGAATTTAAGCCTAAATTTTTCAAAAAATTGTGGCTTATGGGCGGCAAGTTTTTTGAAAGCTTTGTGGCTAATCTTTTGGAAAAATACTTTACCCTGTCGGGCAAAATGGTGGTTTACTGCGACATTACGGGAGGCAGCGATGACGGCGGACTTGATATAGAGCTTGAAATCGTTGACTACCTTGGCTTTGTAGAAACCATTGTAGCCCAAACCAAGTGCCGTGACCGTGCCCACGTTACCGAAAAGGAGGTACGGGAGTTTTACGGTGCTATGAACGCAAAAAGGGCAACAAGGGGCATTTACGTAACCACTACTCGCTTCCACGAAAGCGCACAGGACTTTATAGATGCCATTGGCGACCTTGTGGGCATTGACGGAGATAAGCTGTTCAGCCTTGTTAAAAGAACCTCCTACGGCATTAACAAGCATAAGGACGGCTATACCTTTGACGAGGGAATATTTGCGAATTAAATTCGCAAATGAAATGAATCCGCTTTGCGTATTCGTGAAATGACCGCAGTGGTCTTGAAATGCTTGTTTAAACAAGCGTGAAATGCTCTTTCGAGCATCGGATTCATTTTATTTCAAGTATGCCTCAGGCATACATTTCAAGTTGCTTTAGCAACATTTCAAGTGCGTAGCACATTTCATCAATATCATCTCGATATGTTTCACAAAGTGAAACGAGAAATAAAAGGAGAGCAAAAAATGGAAAAAAAATTACTTACGAAAATTTGCGCTACTATGCTTATTCAAATGACAAATTGATTAGTGGAAAAATAAAGGGCATAGTTATTGACTTTTTTGGTCTTGGCGGACAAGCGATGTTTCACGAGGACACGGAAACAGGCAAATTTTACGCCTCACACGGTGTGATATTTGTAGTCCCCTATACTAACCCTTGGGGATGGATGAACAGGGATGAGGTAGGTCTTACTGATGAAATTATCGACACTCTGTTGGCAAAATACGGTCTTGGAGAGGAAACGCCTATAATTTCCACAGGTGGCTCTATGGGTGGGCTTGCCTGTATTGTTTACACAAAATACGCAAAGCGTACACCGATTGGCTGCGTTGCCAACTGTCCCGTTTGCGACCTGCCTTACCATTATACCGAAAGGGTTGATTTGCCGCGCACAATATACAGTGCATTTTACGGCTACGACTGCTCTCTTGACGAGGCTTTGAAGTCCTGCTCCCCCTTGCATTTAGCACCAACCCTGCCCGAAAAGACGGAATATACAATTTTCCACTGCGAAAAGGACTCCGCAGTTAACATTGATATGCACAGTGAAAGATTTGTTACCGAGCTTTCTAAATACAGACCCGTTGAATACTATAAGGTTCCCGACCGTGACCACTGTGATTTAGATGCGGAAAACGATAAAAAATACAAGGAAATCGCACTTTCCTACATTCTAAAGGCGCAAAAATAAGTTTTCCTTGACAAATATTTCTTTCTGTGCTATTATTTATATAACAATTTTATTAGGGAGATAAGACATGAAGAAGAAATTACTTTTAACTCTTGCTATTATGGCTTTGTTAGTTTTTGTGGTTTCCTTGTCTGTTAGTGCCGCTTCTTTTACATATGATGAGGTTAATTACACCCTCACAAAGGGAGCAACAGAGGAAGAAAACACCGCAGAAATCAACAGCCACAAGGGCAAAAGCTTCACTGACACGGTAATTAATATCCCTGCTTACATCGAATATCAGGGAGAAAAATATTACGTTACCGACTCAAACTCAACAACAACCTTTGAAAGCACAAACGTAACAGAGGTTTACTTCCACCCCGATTGCAAAATTACAAGAATACGTAATTATGCCTTCAAAAACTGTAAATCTCTTACAAAGATAGTTCTTCCCTCCAAGGTTGAAAAGCTTCATTGGCAAGCATTTTTGAACTGCTCAAGCTTAACCGCACTTTATTTGCCTGACACAATTACCGAAATCGGTTATGACGAAGACGGTAACCCGGGTAAAAACAGCGGTAGTGACAAGGTTGGCGTGTTCCTTGGATGTACTAAGCTTTATTTTGTAAATAATTTGGGCGATACAGAAAGGCCTGACGTTTGGTATGCCCCCGCTTCACTTGAAAAATTGAGTGGTGAGGGTATTAAGGAGCTTAAAAATGTTAGCCCCGTTATGGTTTTCGGTGAAAACTTTACACAGCTTGTAAGGGGTTACACTCTTGCTGACAAAAACAACGCTCCGTTAATCACCTATATCTTTGAGGGTGACTTTACAAAGGAAGGCGCTGTGTTCCAGCTTGCTTGTGAGATAGTAAACAGAAATATTTACTTCACACATCCAAACGTTAAGGATAAGGACTTTTTGTCCTACGATACAAACTACGTTAACTTCGCACCTACTGCTAACATTTACTTCTGCGCAAGTGAAAAGGCATATACATTAAGAGGTACCGCATCAGGCAGCAAAACACCTACTTATACAGAAATTGACTTTGCACACTTTATAGAAAAAGAAAGCGTTGGCGTTTACTACGAAAACTATTTTGAAAAGGGTTATGTTTTAGACGCTTGCTACTGCGGTAAAGAAATTTCAAGAAGTGAAGCCTCCCTTGACCCCGTTGTTGAAAGCCGCGGCGTTTCCGTACCGGAGTTTGATGGCAGCGTTATGGCTGTTGTCCAAGGCATTAAGATAAACAGAGATGCCCTTGCAGCACTTGGTGACGAAATTGACTTTGGCGTTATAGTTGACATTAACTTGTCAGGCGAGGCGTATAACCCAATTGACAGCGGTATAGAAGGTAACTCTTTAATGGGTAGCCCATACAACTACTTTGATATTAAAGTGTCCGGTATCCCAAGCGAGCATGCTGACACATTAATTGTTTTCTGCGCTTACTTAAAGGTTGGCGAAAATTTGTATTACCTTGACAACGGTAAAACATCCAACACCGTTATAGGTAACAGCTACAACTCTTGGACAGGAGGGGCAAAATGAGATATACAACACCTTTATATGAATTAGAAGTTGTTGATACAGTTGATGCAATTTGCGCTTCCGCCGCTATATCAACTTATGAGGACAGTGAGGGTAACACAGTTCAAGAAATGGACTTCTCCTTCTCAAGCATTTTCAGCAAAAAATAATAAATTATGGGCTGTTGCTTTTGCCAACAGCCCTGTTTTTGTATTTACTCATTTTTACCCTTGACATTTTTTGCTATTTGGTATAAAATTAATATATATTATTTTACAAGGAGATATGAATGAAAAAACTTTTTTTGATTTTAACATTTTCTTTGCTTGTTACCATGGCGCTTGTTTTCACGGTTAGCGCAAAAACCGTTTATCTTGAAGAAATTCCTGATGAATTAAAGGTAGCAAACGACACTGCCACCCACTTTGTAGTGTTTGAGGAGGAAAGGTACTACACAGGCAATAACAGTACAATTGACGGCTTTAACACTACCAATATGGACGAGGATATGGCAAGTGTGGGTATTGATGCAACAAAAATCGGCGCTGAATACTTGCCAAGGTTCAATGTCCCTGCATATTTGAACGGTAACTTGATAACCTATGTTAACCTAAACGCAATGAAGTCCCACAAATATTTTTGGGACAAGTGCGGCTATATTCAGTTAGCGGGCACTGTTGAAAAAATTCACGATATAAATGAAGCAACCGACCAGCTCCGCTGTTTTGACTTTGGTGAGAACAGTAAGATTACCGAAATACCTTACTGCTTCGCCCCACACTCCTATAAACTAATGGTAATAAAGAATTTCCCGAGAAATTTAAAGGTTATAAAGACAGAGGCGTTCAACAGTTGCTATTCTGCTTTCAAGGGCGAGCTTTATTTAAATGCTGAAATTATTGAGGTAAGCGCCTTTAATAACGCTTTCAACTGCTTGGAAGGGCTCGTTTTTGGTCCTGATACACAAAATATCGGCAGGCAAAGTCTTTGCACCCGTTTGTCAGAGGTGCCCACCGAATATCGCCCACAAGACGGCATCCTTCCTCTTAAATACATTGAATTTCAGTGTGATGTTGCAAAGGTAACCTTTGCAGAGCAAGGCAACAATACAGGCTCATTCTACTTCACAGGTTCATCCCGTTCACCTTATTCAAAGTTATGTTGTATTGTTTTGTCACACCCTGACAACGCAAAGGATGTAAAAGAAGGCTCTGTGTTTAGCGACTTTTTGCCAAGCGGCACAACCGTTTTGTTTAACGATTCAAACGGAGCTGACGATTTTGTTACAGCCTCCCACGCATATGGAGATAAAGCTATATCTTACCAAAGCTTTATAAAAAGCGGCACAATATCCGCAACCTGCTTAGACTGCGGTTGTCAAGACGTAAAGGAAGCTGCTCCTATTTTTGAATGTCTTGGATATTCTGTACCAACCTTTACAAGCCCTTGCTTTATCGTTGGCTACAAGGCTGATTTTACTGCCTTGACCGAATATGAGAATGCAACGGGCTCAACCGTTAATTTTGGAATTTTGGCAGCTTCTAAGTCCCTGCTTGGCTCCCTTGACCCACTTGATGCAAACGGTAATGCCACAGTCCTTGAAAAGGGCAAGGTTTTAGTTGCAAGACTTAACCGTGTACACAATTATTTTGACGGTGTGGTTAGCAGCTTTACAAATGAAGCACAAAAGGACGTTTCAATAGTTATCTGTGCCTACGCCACCGTTACCGACAAGGACGGTAACGTTACAACCGTTGAGTACCTACAAAGCGAGCGTGACTCTGACGGTTCCCTTTCAGGCGTTAGCTACAATTCGATTTTAGCCCAAGGTAAATAAAATAAAAAATAAAAAACAGGAATTTTAAAATTGAAATTCCTGTTTTTATTTTATCGGTTTCGTTTTTGAAACAGCACGGTTACATCCGCTATCAGTTAGTGATTTCCTTAATTGCCTTGGCAACGCATTTTGCAGTGTCCGAAGCAACCATAGAAATGTCGCCCCATTCTTTTTGGGCAAGCTCCCCTGCGTACCCGTTTATATACGCTGCCGAGCTAACTGCCATTAATGCATCATCGCCGTGTGATGCACACAGTGCGGCCACTATGCCCGAAAGCACATCTCCCGAGCCTGCGGTTGCCATTCCGGGACACCCTGTGTCTGTTAAATAAACGCTTTCTCCGTCTGTAATAACGGTGGTATTCCCCTTTAAAAGAAGAATAACACCCATATCCCTTGCGTACTCCTTTGCGTACTTAACAGGGTCAGCTTGTATTTTTTCTATGCTTATCCCCGTAAGCCTTTCAAACTCCTTTAAATGAGGGGTCAAGACAACCGTACAGCTTTTGTTTTTCAAAAGCTCCTTGTCCATTTTTGCAAGAGTGTTTATTCCGTCCGCATCTATTATAAGGGGCACTGTGCAATTTTTCAGCAGGTATTCCAAAAGCCTTTCATTCTCTCCCTTTTGGGAAAGACCCATACCGAAGGCAACGCATTTTACGCCGTTTATAGCACCCTGTGTCGCTTTTTTATCAAATTTTACTGCTCCGTCACTGTCGGGCAATGGGTAAACCGTGCTTTCCAAAAGATATGGGCTTACGGAATCTACAATGCCCTTTGGCACTGCCAAGCGCACAACCCCCGCGCCTGAACGCATAGCGGAGGCGGAAAGATTTGCCAGCTTAACCGCCCCGCTGTATTCTGTACAGCCGCCGATTAAGGCTATATATCCGTAGGTTCCCTTGTGTGAATAGCTTTTCCGCTTTCCCAAAAAACCCTTAACATCCTCCCTTTCAAGAAGATAAAAGGGCTTTTCTGCCAAATCAATACCGATATCAATATTTATAAGCTTGCCGATTTCGTCCCTTGCTTGGTTTAAATAGTGTCCGCTTTTTGCAGTGCCGATAGATACGGTTAAGTCACTTTTAACACAAGTGCTTGCAAGCCCACTGTCACCGTTTAGCCCACTGTTAATATCAACAGACACTACAAAAGCGCCGCTTTTATTTATCTTTTCTATAACCTCTTTTGAGGTTCCTTCTACTTTTCCCTTAAAGCCTGTACCGAATATACAATCTATAATTATATCATATCCGCAAAGGCTTTCGTTTTTTTGAAAATTATAGACACTCCACGGTACTTTTTTGCTAACAGCCATATCAAAATAATATTTACCGTCAGCGGAAAACCTTTCTTCTAAAAGCAAAAGCTCTACGTTGAGCCCCTGCTCCTTTAACAATGATGCAACAACGTATCCATCCCCTGCGTTGTTTCCCGTACCGCACACAATTAATATTTTTCCGTGCCATTGCACACTCTCAAAAACGCCCTTGCCTGCTCTGTACATAAGCTCCTTTGAGGGTATTTTGTTCTCAATTGTATTTTTGTCGCTTACGCGCATATTACTTACGCTAACAACCTCTTTCATTCAATCACCGTTTTTCCGTAATTTGAAAATTCCATTTTTATAATATCCCCATCTGTGTTTACAGAAAAAGCACAAAGCCTACCGTCTGCAAATTGGCAGGAATATTTTCTTGACCCTGTGTCGTAAAAATATGCTCTTGTGTCCTCGTTATAGGTGAAGGACTCGTACTCTAATTTGTCAAAATTAAGCTCTATTATCTCACCGTCTATTTCCCTTTTACCGTTTGCATATTTTATTATAGTTGTTTTTCCTTCAAAGGACAAGCTTACGGTTACGTTTTCAAAGGAGCCACTGTTCAGGGCAGAAGCAAACTCCTCTCCTGTCACCTCAGCCCTTGCCCTGTATTCCTCCTCCTTGGTGTAAAGGCAAACAGCACAGGTAAATTTCTTCACCCCCGAGGTGCTTTGGTTAGCTTCCTTTATAATTTCTCCCTCATCAAACTCGTGCGCGCCCTTCTCGCCCTTTACGGTGCAGTTGCCCATTAGACATTTGTGCCAATGGTTCATCCTGTCCCTTTCCCACACGCCTGTATAAAAATGCCGGTGGGGTGTCTTGGGTATTGACTCCTCACGCACCAAATTACAAATCAAGCAGGTGTAGGACATTTTTCCCGGGGCTTCTTCCGTTGCAGCCACGGTAATTTTACCCTTATCCCATGCATGCTCGTGCGGAGTGCTTATTGGGGAATTATTTACACTCCCCCCGCCATTTTCCGAATTTTTGTCGCAGGAGCAGGATACACAAAGCATAAGTGCCAAAATTGTAATTAAAATAAATACTATTCTTTTCATAACTTTTCCTTATCTATTTTCTTTATAGCAAAGGCAGCCGCCAAAGCAGCCAAAGGTTTTATATTTATAGCAGTCCCTGCACTTGTCCCAAGCGTATGGATGGACAAGCCTTGAATCTATCTCCTTAAAAAAATAATTCTTTAAGTCAAAAATGCTGTCAAAGTCCTCTATCTTAACCCGCCCCATACCGTAACAGCCAAAGCATCTTGTGGCGGTCATATCGGGGTACAAATCTATAACGGGAGAGCAAACGCTGCGCTTACCTAAAAAGATTTGCCTTTCAAACTCACTGTAAAAGGGTAATGCTTCAAGGACCCTCTTTTCCTCCTCGGTATAAACACATTCCGGAATAGCGTTACAGTCATAATAAGGGCTAACTCTTAAATTTATAAGCTCTCTATATAAATTAAGAAGCGTGGGCTTCATCTCCATAAAATAATCAATTCCGCTTTGTTTTTTCTCCCTCAGTAAAGCCATATTGGGAATTACAACGCTTACCCTGATTTTTTCAATACGGTGCTTTTTCAAAAGATAAATAAAATCGGAAAAGTCCTGCCCTACCTTATAAACATTTATGCCAAGGCTAACCCTTGCACTTGTCCTTTTTAAAAGCAAGCCGATATTTTCATCCATTTTGTTAAACTGCATATCCCCCATATCATCACGGGAATTTGCATTTACAAGCACACATATTTTGGGGCTGTCCAGACTGTCTAAATGCTTATCTATAAAAACACCGTTTGTAAACACAGTGATTTTTTGAAAGCGCAGGTCATTATTTACGATTTTTAAAAGCTCGTCAAAATCCTTATGTAAAAGGGGCTCTCCGCCAATAATGCCAACCTCCCTCTCGGGTGCGCAAAAGTCAAGCAGGCGCAAAAGGGCAGCCCTCGTTATGTCGCTTTTTTCGTCCTCCAAATATCCGTTTGCAAAGCAGTAGGGACAGCTTAAATTACATCTGTTTAAAAGGGCTATGTTTGCCATAAAATCACCTCAACTAATTCTATCATAAGATAGCTTATTTTTCAATATTGATTTTTCAAGAAAATTGTGCTAAAATATACTTAAATTAACTTTACGAGGTGAAATTATGGAATATACAATTCAAAATGATTTTTTAACCGTGAAAATTTCCTCTGTGGGTGCGGAGATTATGTCTGTTAAAACGGCGGACGGTCACGAATACCTTTGGCAAGGGGACGCAAAATATTGGAGTGGCAGAGCACCTATTATGTTCCCAATCTGCGGCAGGCTTTTCGGCGGTGAATATACATATCTTGGCAAGACATATACAATGCCAAACCACGGCTTTGCAAGGAAAAGCCAGTTTTCCTTAAAATCTGCATCAAGCAGCTTTGTCACCCTTGAACTTGTGCCAAATGAGGAAATATTATCACAATACCCCTTCAACTTCGTTTTTGACGTTACCTTTACCTTGAAGGATAACACCTTAGACGTAAAATACGAGGTTAAAAATAAGGAAACGGAAAAGGATCTTATCTTTACCGTTGGCGGTCACCCTGCCTTCAACGTTCCTCTTGATAAGGGGCTTAGCTTTGAGGATTGCTATGTGGAGTTTAGCAAAAGGTGTGAAGCCCTTCGTGTTGACTTTTCAGAAACCTGCTTCCTAACCCACGAGGACAAGGTGTATGAGGCAGGCGGCACTAAGCGTATTGATTTGAAGCACAGCTTGTTTGATAACGATGCTATCTTCCTTTACAACGTGGCAAAGGAAATCAAGCTTGCATCGGACAAAACGCAAAGAAGCGTTACGATGCGCTTTGACGGTATGAAATACATTGGGCTTTGGCACGCACCAAAAACAGACGCCCCTTATGTTTGTATTGAGCCTTGGTGCGGTATCCCCGCAACTGACGGCAAAACAGATAACCTTTTAACTAAGGAAGAAATGATACATTTGCCACAGGGCTATACCTACAAAAACGGTTATTCCGTAACAATCAAATAAAAAAAGCAAGCATACAAGGTTTTTTCCCTGTGTGCTTGCTATTTTTATACGGTTTTTGCTATTAATATTCAGGCAAGTATATATCTACATTCCCGTAGTTCCATTCAAGGTCCCAATCCTGTGTTTGCGCCATATCGTTTAGGTAAATTTTCTTTAAGCTGTCGCACTCCCAAAATGCCCATGCGCCAACGCGTTCAACGCTTGTTGGTATAGATACCGTTTCTATACTGTCACAGTTTTCAAAGGCGTGGCCCTCAATACGCAAAAGCCCGTTTGGTAAGGACAAGCCTTTGAGGGACACACAGCCATCAAATGCAGAGCTTTCAATTACTTCAAGCTCGCTTGAAAATACAACCCTTTCAAGACTTCGGCAGTGCTGAAAGGCGGTTTCCCCAATTACCCTAACCCCGCTTGGTATTGTAATTTCCTTTAAGCCGTCACACTCACGAAGCATGCTGTGGGTAATAGCCTTTAACCCCTGTGGCAATGTAATGCTTGTAATAGAGTCACAGTTATAAAATGCGTGCATCTCTATTTCTTGAATACTGTTTGGCAAAATTATTTCGGGAAGTGAGGTGCAGTTTTGAAATGCGTTATTGCCGATAAGCACAACACCGTTTGGAATGCTTATGCTTTCAAGGGAAGTACAATCTACAAAGGCGTGGTCACGAATATGGGTAATACCCTCACCTATTATCACCCTTTTTATCTTGCTGCAATTTCCAAAGGCACCTGAGCCTATTTCCAAAACAGGCTTGCCCTTATATTCATTCGGAATTTTTATTTCCTCTTTAAATGTGTCTTTTAGCCCTATAACAGTGTAAAAGCTACCGTCCTCACTTAACTGAAAATTAAAATTTCCCGTGTCCTCGGTCTTATCGCTCTTTCCACCGCTTCCTTTTTTTCCCTCATCATCATCATTTTCGCCGCAGGAAGCAAGAACCAAGCATAAGGAAATGCAAAGGATAAATAAAAGTCTTAAAAATATTTTCTTTTTCATTTTTTCTCCAATTCTTTGTCTATCTTCCCGCACGCAATGCGTTAAGAACAGACAAAAGCAAAATACCAACGTCCCCTAACACAGCACCGTACAGAGGTAAAATGCCGGCTATGCTCAAAGCAAGCAACACAGCCTTAGCGCCAATGGCAAAGCCAATATTTTCAAGGACAACACGCTTTGCCTTTTTAGCAATTCGCATAACTAACGGAATTTTGTCAACGTCATCATCCATTATAACAATGTCACTCTTTTCAATAGCCGCATCAGACCCAAGTGCGCCCATAGCTATACCTACGTCAGCCCGTGAAAGTGCAGGCAGGTCATTAATTCCGTCACCACAGTAGGCAAGGCAGCATTTTTCCTCGTTCTCTGCCATAGCGTCGTAAATATCCTCAATGGCGCTGAGCTTATCCTGTGGCAACAAATTAGAGTACGCCTCCGTCGCCCCAAGCACCCTTGCAACCATATCAACCTTTGTCTTTTTGTCGCCGCTTAAAATAATTCGTTTGGAAACGCCAAGCTTGTATAGGTGGTCAAATGCAAGCCTGCTGTTACCTTTAAGCTCGTCACCTACTCCTATATAGCCAAGATATTCACCGTTTAAGGAAACGAACACGTTACCGATGTTAGTTCCCGTTGTCGCATCAACAAAGGTGCTTGACCCTGCCATAATATGACCGTATGTAGAGTCACATTCCACACCCTTGCCCTCATATTCACGGTAATTTTTACCGTCCTCAATGGGAATATTGAACTTTTTCGCCGCCTTGGAAAGAGCTATGGCAACAGGGTGGCTTGACCTTTTTTCCGCTATGCAAACGTACTTTAAAATATCAACCTTGGAAACCTTGCCAACAGACTCCACAATATTAACGTGCAGCTCAGGTCTTGTAAGCGTGCCCGTTTTATCAAATGCTATGGTGTTTATCTTTTCAACGCTTTCCATAACCGCAGAGCTTTTTACAAGAATACCCCGCTTGGATGCGTAGCCTATACTGCAAAAATATGCAAGAGGCACGGATATAACAAGGGCGCACGGACAGGAAATTGCAAGCAAGGAGCAAGCCCTGTATATCCACTTAACAAAATTAAAGCCGTCAAGCAGCGGCGGCACAAGTGCAACCACTAAGGATAGCAAAATAACAATGGGAGTGTAGATATTTGCAAATTTCCTTATAAATTTTTCGTTTTTTGTTTTCTTATCAAGGGCAGCTTGGCTAAGGTCAATTATCCTTTGGGAAGCACTTTGCTCCATTGTTCTTATAACCTTGATTGTAAGCACGCCGCCAAGGTTAATGTAGCCGGCCAAAACCTCACACCCCGTATGCACCTTAACAGGAGTGCTTTCCCCTGTCATAAGAGAGGTGTCAACGCTGCCGCTACCGTCTAAAATAACACCGTCCAAGGGGATTTTTTCCCCTGCTAAGACCTCTATTATTTCCCCTATTTTTACATCCTTAGCAGGTCTTCTTTCCTCCTCGCCCTTTATGCGCGCAGAGTCGGGACGCATGCTTTCAAGCTTTCTTACCCCACGGTAGGAGGAGCATACCGCCAAATCCTCAATTAGCTCGCCAAGAACAAAGAGAATTGATATTAAGCAAGCCTCAAAATATTCACCGATTGCAATAGAAGCAACCGAGGCAACGGTCATTAAAAGATTTTCCCCTACGCGCCTGCTTTTAAACAGGTCAAAAAATGCGTGGTAAATAATAAAGCAAGAGGCGGTTAAATATGCAAGTATGTAAACAACAAGCGCCGCTATGCCATTAAAATGTCCCATAAGCATAGCGCCTACAACCAAAACAACGGAAATAATAAGCCTTAAAAGAGTTACCTTATTTTCCTTTATAAACTCCTTCATCTCTTACTCAGTAATGTGCTCCATACCACAGTCAATAATAGTTCTTACATGGTTGTCTGTTAATGAGTAAATTATGTTTTTGCCATCACGCCTTGTTTTAACAAGGTTGCTGGACTTCAAAATTCTCAATTGGTGAGAAACTGCGGACTGTGTGATTGACAAAAATTCGGAAATTTCCGAAACACACATCTCACTTTGCGTAAGAGCAACGAGAATCTTTACACGGCTTGCATCTCCAAAAAGCTTATAAAGCTGTGCCAAGCTCTCAAAAAGCTCACTGTTTCTTGTAATCGCATCTTGAATTTTTGAAATTGCGTTTGAATTTTCCATAACTGTTTCTCCTTTTCTTTTTGCTCTTGCCTTTGGCAAAGCTCCGCATTGGCGAAGCCGATTGCATATATGAGCAGTTGTTCATACATTTATTATATGTTCTTTCTACCCCTTTGTCAATAGTTTTTTCACAAAATTATTGATTTTTTTCTTAAATATGATAAAATGATTATAGCTAATAAAAATCATGTGAGGTTTCTATGTTAAGTTATGCACAATGCATCGGTTATCCCGATGACACAGGCTTTCACTCCCCTGTTTTCAGAAAAAAATTCACTTTGCCAAAAAGGGCAAAAAAAGCAACCCTTATAATCACATCCCTTGGCACTTACTATGCAACCATAAACGGTAAAAGGGTGGGGAACTTTATTTTAGCCCCGGGCTGTACCTCTATTGAGCGTGTGCAGTCCCAAACCTATGATATTAAGGACCTGCTTTCCTTGGAAAATACTATTGAGGTTACTCTTTCAAAGGGCTGGTTTGCCGGCAGGCTTAATTCACGCAACAGGGAGGAAAGGGGCGTAAATTACGAGGCTCTTCTTTGCTTGCTTGAAATTGACTGCGGAGATGGCTTAAAGCTTACTATCCCCTCTGACCAGAGCTGGGAATGTGCCCTTTCCAAGATTACCTTTTCCGATATTTATGACGGTGAGCATTTTGACGCTACCTATGAGCCCACCTTCCGCCACTGTGTCCTGAAAGAGTTCCCCTGCTATATTGAAGATCAGCAGGGCGAAATCATTAAGGAGCAGGAAACAATTTTCGCCCACAAAATATTTAAAACCCCTAAGGGCGAAACGGTTATTGACTTCAACCAAAACCTAACGGGATATTTTGAGGTTTTTGCAAATGCAAAGGCAGGGGATAAAATTTCCTTTTCCTTTGCAGAGGTGCTTGATAAGGACGGTAATTTTTACAATGAAAACTACCGCAGTGCCAAGAGTGAATTTATCTACACCTGCCACGACGGGCTAAACGTATATAAGCCGAAGCTAACCTTTTTCGGTTTTAGGTACATCCGTGTTAATTCCTTCCCGTGTGACGTTACCCTTGACAGCGTTAAGGCTATTGTTGTCCATTCGGATATGGAGCGTACAGGCTACCTAAATTCCTCCTCTCCGCTTTTAAACAAGCTTTTTTCCAACATCATATGGGGGCAGAAGGGCAATTTCTTGGACATCCCCACAGACTGTCCGCAAAGAGATGAAAGAATGGGCTGGACGGGAGATGCGCAGGTTTTTATACGCACAGCCTCATATAATTATAATGTAAACAAATTCTTTACAAAGTGGATTGAGGATATGTGCTTTGACCAAAACCCTGACGGCAGCATTCCCTTTATCATTCCCCAGTTTTGGTCCTACTCCGGCGGCTCTGCCGCTTGGTCTGATGCAATTACCATTTGCCCATACCAGCTCTACTTAACCTACGGAAACAAAAAGGTCCTTAAAAGAACCCTTCCATGTATGATAAAATACGTTGACCATATTGGCAAAATCACAAAAACCAAATATTTATGGCAGGGCTGCTGGCACTTTGGTGACTGGCTTGGACTTGACGCCCCTGCGGGAAGCTACGAGGGTTCTTCAAATAAGGACTTTATAGCATCCGTTTACTACTACTATTCCACAGCTCTTACCGCCAAGGCAATTAAAATTGCAAAGGCAAGCGGCTACAAAAAATATCGGGAGCTTGCTGACAAAATCCTTGCTAAAATAAAAGAAACCTATAAGGAATACAAAACCCAAACCGAATGTGCGCTTGCTCTTTACTTTGGCGTAACAGATAACAAAAAGGCAGTTGCCAAGCAGCTTGCAAAAATGATTAAGGACAATGGCACAAGGCTACAAACGGGCTTTGTGGGCACACCTTATCTTCTCCACGCCCTTAGCGAAAACGGTTACTGCGAGCTTGCTTATGACCTGCTTTTGCAAGAGGAATTTCCCTCTTGGCTCTACTCTGTAAAGCAGGGGGCTACCACCATTTGGGAGCATTGGGACGGTGTAAACGACAAGGGTGAGTTTTGGTCAAAGGATATGAACTCCTTTAACCACTACGCCTACGGCAGCGTGGCTGACTGGGTATATACGGTGGCATGCGGTATAAAAACCGTTGAAGAAAAGCCCGGCTTTGAAGAAATTATTATCGCGCCAAAGCCAACAAAAAAGCTAAACCATTTAAGCGCGAAAATCGAAACTGTAAACGGAACTGTTTCAAGCGCTTGGTATAAAGAGGGCGATTCATTCCGTTATGAAATTGAAATACCAACCAAGGCAACGGTAATAATAGGCGACAAAGCCTACAACCTAACGAAAGGAAAATACGTATTCTAAATTGGAAAAGGTACTAATCGCTATGAGTGGAGGGGTTGACTCCTCCGCTGTGGCATACATAATTAAAGAGCAGGGCTACGCTTGCACAGGCGCAACCATGCGTTTGCACACCCAAAGCGGTGAGGGATGTGTAACGAGCAAGGACATAAAGGATGCCGAGAGTGTGTGCGATAAATTAAAAATCGAACACAGGGTGGTGGATTTTTCCGCTGACTTTGATAAATACGTTATAAATAATTTTATTGAGTGTTATGAAAACGGTGCTACTCCCAACCCATGTATAGAATGTAATTTCCGCTTGAAATTTGACAAGCTTTTAGAGTATGCAAAGGAAAACCGCTTTGATAAAATTGCCACAGGTCACTACGCCGTAATTGAGTATAGCGAAAAATACAACCGACTTGTTTTAAAAAAGGCTAAGGACTTATCTAAGGACCAAAGCTATGTGCTTTACAGAATTAAAAAGGAAAGCTTAAAAAATATTCTTTTTCCCTTAGGTACTGTAACCTCAAAGAGTGAAACGAGAAAAATCGCCGAGCAAATCGGGCTTGATATAAGCAAGAAAAAGGATAGCCAAGACATTTGCTTCGTGCCTGACGGTGACTATGCCAAATTTATAGAAGCCTACACGGGTAAAAAATATCCCTGCGGAGACTTTATAAGATTTGACGGAAAGTATTTAGGTAAGCATAAGGGTATTATCCGCTACACCATAGGTCAAAGAAAGGGGCTTGGGTTAGCCCTTGACCGTTCTATGTATGTGGTAGAGAAAAATCTTGATACCAATACGGTTATAATCGGCGACAAGGAGCATCTTATGAAAAAGGAGCTTTTGGCAAACCAAGTAAACCTGTTAGCCGTTGATAATTTAGACACTCCTATGCGTGTAAAGGCAAAAATCCGTTACAAGCAGGAGGAAAAGGATGCTTATGCAGTTATGGAAAACGGACTGCTGCATGTCACCTTTGACGAAGAACAAAGGGCAATTTGCAAGGGACAAAGCGTGGTGCTTTATGACGGTGATATTGTAATCGGAGGCGGAATTATTATCTGATTCAGTGTAAAATAACCAATCGTACCAACCGCGATTGACACTACACCACAAAACAAGAAAGGTAAAAAATATGGTAAAAGAAAAAATTGAAAGAATAAATTTTTTAGCAAGGAAGCAAAAATCCCCCGAAGGCTTAACCCCTGAGGAAAAGGCGGAGCAGGCTGCCTTGCGTGAGGAATATATACAGGAGTTTCGTGCTTCTATGCGCGGTATTCTTGACAACACCTACATTCAATATCCCGATGGGACAAAGAAGAAGGTTGAAAACAAGGGAAAGGGTGAGAATTAAATGAAAAGGGTAAAGGCTTTATTTGTATTTTTCCTTATTTTATCCACACTCCTGCCTGTTTTTTCCTCCTGCGGTGAATGTCAGCACACTTGGGACGAGGGATATATCGCCAAGGAAGCGACAGAGTTAGAGGAAGGATATTCGGTACACACCTGTACAAAATGTAAGGAAACCACATCAAGAGAAATTCCTAAGCTGCCACACACAAAGCATGACTATCAAAAGACACAGTGGGGCTCGGACGAAACCGACCACTGGCTAATTTGCGACTTTAAGGACTGCAATGCCACAACAGGCAAGCACACCCACACATGGGTTAAGTCCTCTAAGGGCGGAGAGATTTGCCAAATTTGTAAAAGAGAAAGACCGTAAGGCTAGCCTTACGGGAATCGAACCCGTTTGGTTTGAAATGGAAAATAGCTTGCCTTACTGTGTTAAAAAAGCTTGACAATTCTTTAATTGCCTACACTTTTTTGCCTTGTAAACCAACCTATTTTCTCATTTGAAACTGCT